>JAWLET010000015.1:0-22936 GCA_041685955.1 Desulfobacteraceae bacterium
GCTGATCATGAGGATGTCCGCATCATTGAAACAGAGGACGAATCGCTCAAACAGGTCCCGGGTCCGGGTGTATCTATGGGGTTGAAACACCACAATCAGCCGTCTTTCCGGCCAGCATTCCTTAGCGGTTTTCAGTGTGGCCAAGATTTCAGTGGGGTGGTGGCCGTAATCGTCTACAAAGAGGACTCCGTTGACCTCATCCTTGATTTGCAGTCGTCTGGAGAGTCCTCCCAGGGCCTTGAGACCCTCTTTGATGACCTCCATCTCCAGATCCAGTTCCAGGCCCACACCCACCGCTGCAAGGGCGTTCAATACGTTGTGTTCTCCGGGCATGCCTACGGCGATTCTGCCGAGAGAACGGTCCTGGTATAAGACCTCAAATCGGGTGCCCCCTGCTTCCTTTTCCAGATCCAGGGCCTTCAGATCGGCCTGGGAACTCATCCCGTAGGTCAGGCATCTTTTTTTCAGCCGGGGCAGAATCCCCTGAATGGCTTCATTGTCCAGGCACAAAATGGCGGTTCCGTAAAAGGGGATCTTGTTTACAAAATCAATGAACGTATGGCGAATGGCCTTCATGCTGCCGTAGTGGTCCATGTGCTCATGATCGATGTTGGTAACCACGGCCATGGTGGGCGATAAGACCAGAAAAGAGCCGTCACTCTCATCGGCTTCCGCCACCAGGATTTCTCCCTGTCCCAGCTTCGCATTGGCCCCTTCCCAGATATCCAGCCGTCCGCCGATGACCACCGTAGGATCGAGCAGCCCTGCGGTCAGGATGGAGGCCACCATGGAGGTGGTGGTGGTTTTCCCGTGGGCCCCGGCAATGGCAATTCCGTATTTCAGCCGCATCAGTTCCGCCAGCATCTCCGCCCTGGGGATGACCGGAATCTTGAGATCCACGGCCTTGAGGATTTCCGGGTTTTCCTGGGCCACGGCCGAGGAGTAGACCACCACATCGGCCCCCTCCATATACTCTGTGCTGTGACCTTTACACACCCTGCACCCCATTCCGGCCAGCCTTCGGGTGACCGAGGTATCCTTCAGGTCCGAACCGCTTACCTGGTAATTCAGGTTCACCAGGAGTTCGGCCAGCCCGCTCATGCCGATCCCCCCGATCCCCACAAAGTGGATATGTTTGGCCTTGCCGAACTGGGTCATGGTCTCGGGTACTTTGCCATTTCCAACAATTGGTCAACGATTTGTGAAGCCGCATCCCTACGGCTCATCTTTTGTGCGCATTCAGCCATCCGGTGTAATGCCGCCGGATCATCCATATATTTCATCACCAGGCTGGTTATCCTCTCTCCTGTCAAATCTTCCTGAAGCACCATCTCCGCTCCCCCAACCCTCACCAGGCTCATGGCATTGATCTCCTGGTGACCATGGGTCGCAAACGGGTAGGGGACCAGGATGGACGGTTTTCCCATGGCAGCCAGTTCAAAAAGGGTGGTGGCCCCGGCCCGGCTGATGACCAGGTCGGCCCGGGCGTATGCAGCGGCCATATCATCGATAAAAGGAAAGACATCTCCGCTTAGCCCCCGGTGCATGTAATCCGCTTTGACCCGCTCATAGTCCTGTGTGCCGGTCTGATGCAGCACCTTGAGGGACCGGCCTTCCTCTCTGAGAGATTGAAGTGCCGCCACAAACACCTGGTTGATGGCCCTGGCGCCCTGGCTCCCCCCCACCACCAGCACACAGAAGTCTTCCGTTTTTGTCTTTGCTTGTACCTGTCTAAAAACAAACGCATGCCGGACCGGATTGCCGGTCAATATGGTCTTGGCCTCATCAAAATAGGGCCTACTTTCATCTAAGGAGATGAATATCCGGTCCACGACCCGGGCCAGGAGCCGGTTGGTCAGCCCCGGATAGGCGTTTTGTTCGTGAATGGCAGTGGGGATACCCATCATTCGGGCCGTAAGGCAAAATGGGCCTGATGAATATCCGCCGACCCCCAGCACCACGGCCGGGGAAAACGACCGGATCACGGATAAGGACTGAAGGAAACTCTTGGGCAGTTTTGCAGAAACCGCAAATCCCTTTTTTAGGCCCCGGCCGGTCATCCCTTCCACCTCAATGGATTGGGTACGATACCCATAGGTAGACAGGATCTGGGCCTCCATGGGCCGTCGGCCCACAATGAACAGGGGGTCCACATGCCCCAGCCGGGTGTTTAGCTCCTCTACAACGGCGATACCTGGAAACAGATGTCCTCCGGTACCGCCCCCGGCGATCACACAGCGAAACGGACGTTCATTGGGTTTTATGCGTCTTTGTTTCACTATTGCCTCGATGAAATATTGAGGAGTACACCGATGCTCACCAGGGTGACCACCAAGGAAGATCCCCCATAACTGATCAGCGGAAGCGGCAGCCCCTTGGTGGGCAGCAGACCCACCACCACCCCCATGTTGATGATGACTTGAAGACCGATGAAACAGATCAATCCCAATGCCAGATAGCTGCTGTACAGGTCCCTGGCATTGAGGGCCACCTTGATTCCCCGCATAATCAACATCCCGAAGAGGATAATGACCACAGCCACCCCCAGCAGGCCCAATTCCTCTCCTACAATGGACAGGGCAAAATCCGTATGGGGTTCAGGGAGGTAGAACAGTTTCTGCTTGCTGTTGCCCAAGCCCACACCGAAAATTCCCCCGGATCCAAAGGCCAGAAAGGAGTGGATGATATGAAATCCGATTCCCTGGGGATCCTCCCAGGGATCCAGAAAGGCCATCCACCGGTTGAGCCGGTAATCCGTCTTAAGTACCAGCCAGGCCAGGAGGGGCAAAAACAAAAGGGAGAGGGAGGCCAGCTGGAGTATCCTGACCCCGCCCAAAAAAAGGACCATCATGAGCCAGGCACCGATGATCACCGCGGTTCCCAGGTCCGGCTGAAGCAGGATCAAAACCACGAATATTCCGGCTACCATTAGATGCGGCACCACCCCTCTGGAAAATGAGGCCATCTTGGCTCCCTTTTTGGACATGGAATACGCCACATACACGGCGAGAGAGAACTTCACCAGTTCAGAGGGCTGAAAAGAAATGCCGCCCATACTCAACCACCTGCAGGCGCCGCCCACCTTTCGTCCGAACCCTGGAACGAACAGCAAAACCAGCAGGCCCCCACTGACAAGCAAAAGGGGATAGCTTAATTTTGCGTACAGGGTGCAGGGGATGTAGCGGGTGAGGATCATCAGGCCGATACCGATGGCACAGAACACGGCCTGCTTTCTGAGATAGAAATAGCTGTCTCCCATGCGGTGTTCAGCCAGGTTGGAACTGGCACTGTACACCACCACCAGGCCCAGCCCGATCAGAAAAATGACCGGGACGAGAATCATGAAATCGTATCCTGCATCGGCATGTTTTTTATCCGCCATTTACCACCCCTGATTCAGGGCGCACATTCTCTCCTGAAGCGGAGGATGATGCCATCAATCCATGGATGCATGTCTTGAACACATTGCCCCTGTGAGCGTAATCGGAAAACATGTCAAAGCTGGCGCATGCCGGTGCCAGCAACACCGCATCGCCCTTGGAAGCCATGGAAAAGGCCTTTAAGACCGCCTCTTCCATTTCCCCGGCCACCCAAAAGGGGATCTTTTGAGCAAAGGATCGGGCCAGGAGTTCTGTGGCCTCTCCCAGAAAGACCGCCCCTTTTACCCTTCCCAAGGCCGCGGTGACCAGAGGGGCATAATCCGCGCCTTTATGCCGTCCCCCCGCAATAAGGATCAGCGGCCTTTCAAAACTCCGGATCGCTCTTACCGCCGCATCCACATTGGTGGCCTTGGAGTCGTTGTAAAAGGATATGCCATGGATGTTGCCCACATATTCGAGCCGGTGGGGAAGCCCTCTGAACGTATCCATGGATTTCTGAATGATATCTGGCCCGATGCCCAGAGCCTCGGCCGCCAGGGTGGCTCCCAGAAGGTTTTCCAGATTGTGGCTCCCGGGCAGGACGAAGTTATGGATCAAAAATCGCTCCTCATGCCTATTTTTCAGGCCTGCAGTAAGGGTCCCATTCCGAACAAAGGCGTTTCGTCTCGCTTTTTGCCTCAAACCGTACCTGAGGGTGGAAACCCCGGAAGAAGGGGATAGGGAGGAGAGCACCGGATCCGCATCATTGAGAATGAGATAATCTCCCTCTCCCTGATTTATAAAAATCCTGAGCTTGGAGGCGATATAGGCCTCATAGTCCGGGTATCGATCCAGATGATCCGGGGAAATATTGAGGAGAATGGAAACCACCGGATGAAATGAGGCTACGGTATCCAGTTGAAAACTGCTTACCTCCACCACGAGATAATGGGCCCGGTCCCCTTGCGCCGCATAGGCCATGAGGGGGGTACCGATGTTTCCGCCTACAAATACCCTAAATCCGGCGTTTTCAAGCATATGCCCCATAAGCGAGGTTACCGTGGATTTGCCGTTGGTGCCGGTCACGGCGATGATGGGTTCATGGATAAAACGGCTCGCCAGCTCCAACTCGCCCATCATCGGGATGTGTCGGCTGCGAGCGGCCCTGAGCGGGATCATATCCAGGGGCACGCCCGGACTCACCACGATGACATCCGTATGGATAAAGGTCTCCTCCCGGTGACCGCCCGTTTCCAGAATCACCCCCAGCGCCTGAAGCTCATCCAACTGATCCGCATCCAGCTCAGCCTCGGGCCTGGCTTCACTCACGGTGACGTTTGATCCCAAGTGGGCCATGTGACGTGCACTCCAGTACCCGGACGTACCCAGGCCCACCACCAGCACTCTGGAACCTGCACCCGGGGTGGGGATATGGGATGTATAAGGGCACGTCATGGCCATCATTTACCTCAGCTTGAGTGTACTTAATGAAAGAAGGGCCAGGACAATGGAGATGATCCAGAACCGGACAATGACTTTGGGTTCCGGCCAGCCCTTCAGTTCAAAGTGATGGTGTATGGGGGCCATTCGAAATATCCTCTGGCCCCCGGTCAACTTGAAGTAGGCTACCTGAAAGATGACGGACAGGGCTTCGAAAACAAAAAGCCCTCCCACCAGGGTGAGGACCACCTCCTGTTTGGTGACCACCGCTACGGTCCCCAGAATGGCGCCTAAGGGAATGGACCCCACATCCCCCATGAAAATTTCTGCCGGATAGGCGTTATACCAGAGGAACCCGAGGCCCGCGCCCACCAGGGCGCCGCAAATGACGGCAATTTCGCCTGCGCCTGAAATATAGGGAACCTGCAGATATGAGGCCAGTTTTACATTACCGGCGATGTAGGAAAATCCTAAGTAACTGGCAAAAGCGACAATCAGGGGACTGATGGCCAGTCCATCCAGCCCGTCTGTGAGATTCACGGCATTGGAAGTCCCCACGATGATAAAAACCGAAAAAGGGATATACCAGAACCCCAGATCAGGGACCACTCGTTTGAAAAAGGGGAGGTTGAGATGGGTGTCAAAGCCTGGATATAAATAAATGGCCAGGGACACTCCGGCGGCACAGATGATCTGGAGGGAAATCTTGACCGATGCGCTGAGCCCTTTGCTGTTTTTCTTGGATACCTTGAGATAATCGTCGGCAAAGCCGATCAGCCCGAAGCACAGGGCCACCCATACCATGATCCATACATAGAAATTGCCCGGATCCACCCACAGAAGGGTGGAGAAAAGGACAGCAGGCATGATCAGGCATCCGCCCATGGTGGGGGTTCCCGCCTTGGTCCGGTGATTGGACGGGCCGTCCTCCCGGATTTGCTGCCCCACCTGCATGGCCCCCAGCCGTCTGATCACCCAGCCCCCGAATATCAGACAGATCACAAGGGCGGTGAGGCTGGAGAGAATGGTCCTGAATGTAATGTACCTGAATACATTCAGCCACGAAAGATCAGTGTGAAACAGGTAGATCAGTTTGAATAACATGGTTTACCCGCGGACTTGGGCCTATCAACCGATAGACAGAAAATATTGTGGAGCCCGCTTCAAGCGGTCGCTTCTGTGACCAGATTTACGAAGTGTTCCATTCCAAAAGGCTTCACAATGCTCATTACCACATTGGGAATCTCGTCATTCAACAGGCTGCTGGCAGAGGGATTGCCGGTCATGATAATGACTTTTTCCGTTCGTCCCCCCTTTTGCATGCGCTCCAACATGCCCATGCCGTCCAACCTGGGCATATTGATATCGGTGACCACCAGATCGAAATGCTCCTCCTGCAACACCTCCAAAGATTCCTGACCATCTTTGGCCGAGCGGACTTCGAAGCCCTGGCTCATCAGGACTTCGGATAAGAGCAATCGGAGCCCTCTCTCATCGTCCACCACCAGTATTTTCTTTGCGTTCTTCATTTTAAGACACCTCCAGTGAATTCTTTTTCCTTGGTCCAAAAATACGCTCCAAGCCTTTCACCACCGTCTCAAGCCCCATCTTTCTTGACCCCTTGAGGAGCACCAGGTCACCCCTCCTTAGCACCCGGGAAATGGTTTCTACCATCTCATCATGGCTTGTGACCACGCTTATCCCCTTATCGGGCATCCCGCCCTTGACTGCACCTTCCATCATCTCACGGCCATGGGGTCCCAAGACAAAAAAATGGTGAGCTCCTGCTGCTGCCACCCATTCCCCTGCTTTCCGGTGCCATAAAGTGGCGGCATCCCCCAGTTCCATCATCTCTCCCAGGCCCACAATGAGCCGGCATCCTTCTCCTTTGGCCATTGATTTCATGGATCCAAGCACTGCTTTCACAGAAGAAGGATTGGCATTATAGGTATCATCTACCACCGTTATGCCTCCGGCGAGGGGACACACTCTAAACCGTCCTCTTATTCCTGAATACGTCTCCAGCCCTTTTAAGATGGTTTCCGCAGCCTCTCCCAGGCTGAACCCTACCGTTGCGGCGGCCAACGCATTGTTCAAGTTATGCAGGCCCGAAACACGGATTCGGGCCGGCCACGCCCCTTGGGCATGGATGAGAGTGAATTGCACCCCCGCTAAACCCCGGTCCCGAATATTCTCTGCCCGCACATCATTTTTCCTCCCCACCCCAAAGGTCATCTTCTGAATGGAATATGACGATGCGTGTTTCATCAGAGGGTCATCATCACCGTTTAGGATGACGAGACTTTGGGATGCCATTTTATCTATCATCTCGCACTTGGCCCGGGCCACGCCCTTGAGATCCAGCACCCCTTCTAAGTGGGCCAGTCCGATGTTGAGGATGACGCCTGTGTCCGGGGCCGCTATGTGGGTTAATCGCCCGATCTCGCCCGGTTGGTTCATACCCATCTCCAGAACCGCCATGTCATGGTCCTCTTTAAGGCAAAGGAGGGTAAGCGGAAGACCGATCAAGTTATTAAAATTGCCCTCGTTTTTCAGGATGTCATGTGTTAGATTGCATATGGTCGCCACCATTTCTTTGGTGGTGGTTTTTCCCGAACTTCCGGTGACGGCTACCACCTTCACCCGATGTTGACTTCGCCACCACGATGCAAAATCGCCCAAGGCCTTGAGGGTATCATCTACGGCGATCACCATGGGGTTGCCCGGGATCTGCTCCTTAGGGATGCAGGTGCACCCCGTGGATTCCCACCATGCCCGGTGCACCACAACCCCGGCCGCATCCTGGTCTAAGGCGGCACGGGCAAAGTCATGCCCGTCATATTTGGGCCCTTTCAGTGCCCAGAAAATCTCCCCGGCTCCAATATGCCGGGAATCTGTGCTGATCCCGCTGAAAACGGTCGCCGGGGACCCTGAGACCGGCATGCCGGCCACTGCATCCAGGACCTCTTTGGCGGTCAATTTACCCCATTGAGCGGACACTTATCCCTCCTGCACCGTGCAAGCGATTTGGGCTGATCCATCTTCACCAGCGGCCTCCGCACCCGACAGACGCACGGACACGGCTTTGGCGGCTATCCTTCGGTCATCAAAGGGTCGGCTTTCCTGACCCACGATCTGACAGTCTTCGTGCCCCTTTCCGGCAATCAAAACCCCATCTTCCCGGCGCGCCATCTGTACGGCCATGGAAATGGCCTTTTCTCTGTCCAATTCCAGCACGTAATCCTTCAATCCCGAGTCCATCACCCCCGGTAAGACTTCTTGGGCGATGGCGGCCGGGTCTTCGGTACGGGGATTATCCGAGGTGATGAACACCCAGTCACTGAGCCGGCCGGCCACCTGTCCCATCTCGGCCCGCTTGCCCCGGTCTCTATCCCCTCCACACCCAAACACGGTAATGACCCGTCCCTGGATGCGTTTTCTCATGGCGCCCAAGGCCTTGGCCAAGGCATCGGGAGTATGGGCATAATCCACAACCACAGTCAGAGCGGCTGAATTGGGGATCCGTTCCATTCGACCCGGCACCCCTTTGAGTCGGGCGATACCGGCTGCGATTGCATCAAGCGGTACTCCCAGGGAAAGCGCGGCGGCAGCAGCCGCCTGAATATTGTAGATATCAAAGTCACCCATGAGCGTTGAATGAATATTCACCTCTCCCTCGGGCGTGTGTAGCCTGGCTTCCAGACCTTCCCTGGACAGGGTGAGGTTGTCGGCCCGGACCTCTGCGCTTTGGCAAGACCCGTAGGTCAGGACCGGAGCGTCCGTCAGCCCTTTCAGTATTTTCCCCATAGGGTCATCCATATTGATCACGGCCGTGGAAGGCGTGGCGCCATTTTTTTGTCCCAGGTGTCTGAAAAGTCGGGCCTTGGCCTCAAAATAGGCATCCATGGATTGGTGATAGTCCAGGTGGTCCCTGGAGATATTGGTAAATACGGCAACCCGGAAGGGACATTCCCGGGTCCGCCCCTGGTCCAATGCATGAGAGGAGACCTCCATAATCACATGGGTGACGTTTTCATCGGCCATCATGCGCAGGGTATGCATCAGGTCCAGGGATTCGGGGGTGGTCACAGCCGCTTTCCAGGTCTGCCCCGGCATCCGTCGGCTGATGGTCCCGATAATGCCCGGCCGTCTGCCCGCCTCAAGGAGAATCGATTCCAGGAGGTAACTGGTTGTGGTTTTGCCGTTGGTGCCTGTAATTCCGATCAGGTCTATTCCCCTGTAGGGGTATTGGTAGAACCGCTTGGCCATGTGGGCCAGGGCCTCCCGGGAATTGGGCACTTGAACCATTGCAGGTGTCTTTTGGGTCGCTTTCACATTCAGGGGCACAGAAACCCTTTGGAGCGGAGATTCCATGACAACGGCTGCAACCCCCTTTTTGAGCGCATCTTCCACGAAACTGTGCCCGTCCAGTGAATGCCCCATAAGCGCAACAAACACCCCGCCAGGGACTACTTTTCGAGAATCATAGGCGATTCCGTATACTTCCACCTCCGGATCCCCCCTGAAATCGAGGATGGGCAGTCCGTCTATGAGTCCGTTTAACTGCATGGATAGTGATTTCATCCTTCCGGTTCCCGACCCATGTGCCTTTTTGATCATTACAGGCTTTGTTTGTAACTTCTGCGCAAAAAGCGAAGCTGTTTTATTGGCGAAGATTCTGACTCATTTGGCTACGGCCGTTAGGCCGCCTTAGGCCTTTATCACCGGCCAGGCGGTTTGAAATTGACCTGTACCGAATCCACTTCCAAAAGGGGAGATCCAGGTTCCGGGTGCTGGGTTACCGCCAGTCCGGATCCTTTAAGACACACTTCCAACCCCAGGTCCCTTCCCTTTTTCAGCACTTCCCGCATACCCATGTCCGTAAAATCCGGCAGCACCCCTTGCCGAAGCTCTTGGGCAATGCGGCTCACTTGGGGTGCAGCCGCTATGGCGTCGGGCCTTATGGGGGATACGGGTGATTGTTCCACCTGTGCGGCCCCCACATCGGCAAGCAACCCCCGCCTGGGTGCGACCCTCAGATGATTGAGTGCCCATGACCCCACTTTTTGAAACACAGGGGCTGCCACCAGCCCGCCATATGCGGTTCCCTTGGGCTCATCGATCACCACGAGAATAACCAGTTCAGGATCATCGGCCGGAGTAAACCCCACAAACGTGGCCACATACTTCTGCTTGGAATACCCCTTGGTCTCTGGATCCACTTTCTGGGCCGTTCCGGTCTTTCCTGCCACACTGAACCCGTTTATCGCCGCCTTGGGGGCAGTGCCTTCTTCCCCCACAACACCGGTCAGAATCGAGGCCGCCGTTTTGGCCGTTCTGAGGGAAATCACCCTTCTCACCACTTTGGGTTGGGTCTCCTTCACCTGATGCCCTGATTCATCCACGATTTCTTTAACCACGTAAGGACGCATGAGTTTTCCCCCGTTTGCTATGGCCGCCATTCCCATGACCAGTTGCAGGGATGTGGTGCTCATTCCCTGACCGAAATAGAGATTGGCCTGATCGATGGTCTTCGCATGCTTTGCCGCCCGAATAAATCCCGTTCTTTCGCCCAACAGGTCCACGCCTGTTTTCTGGCCAAAACCGAATTTTTTTAAATACTGGCAGAACGTTTCGTACCCCAGTTTCTGGCCGATTTTAACAGCCCCGATATTACTGGAGCGCACCACAATATCCGCCACGGTCAGGGTCTCATATTCATGGGTGTCATGGACCACCCGCCCTCCCACTTTGTATTTCCCCTCCTCACAGAAGAATTCGGTCAGTGGGGTGACCACACCTTGCTCCAGGGCCGCACTTAACAAAAAGGCCTTCATGGTGGAACCGGGCTCAAAGGAGTCGGTGACGGCCCGGTTCCGCCATTTGTCCGGCCTGAATTTGGAAAAGATATTGGGATTGAACTGCGGGACTACGGCCATGGCCAGTATCTCTCCGGTTTTCGGATTCACCACCAGGCAATGGCCTCCCTTGGCCCGGGTCTCGGTGACGGCTGAATGTAAGGCCTGCTGAGCCTTGTACTGAACCTCCTTATCTATGGTTAGGGTGAGGTGATGTACGCCCGCCTCACCTGAAGATACGGGCTTGTCAATGGCAAAGGGGCGCCCAAAGGCATCTTCCATGCACACCAGCTTATGCTGCGGCCCTGTTAAATACCGGTCATATTTTCGCTCCAGGCCTTCCAGCCCCTGGTTGTCCGTACCTGAAAAACCGATTAAATGGGCCGCAATTTCCCGTTCCGGGTAGAACCGCTTCGCTTCGGTAGTAATTCCCACTCCGCTCAGGTTGAGCCCACTGACCTGTGCGGTCAGGGCCGGGGAGATTCGCCGCTTTATCCATACAAAGGACCGTTTTCTTTGCAGCTTTTGGAGAATGTTGTTCGCCGGTTCATGCAGGATCTGTGATAGCTTTCTAGCGGTGTTTTGTTTTTCCTTTATTTGACTGGGATGGGCAAAAACAGATCCCACCTGAATACTGACAGCCAGTTCATTTCCTGCTCTGTCGTAGACAAATCCCCGATCCGGTGGGAGTGTGATGGTGGCAAAAATACCCTTGTCGGCAATCCCTTTGAGGTAATCGTCTTCCACCACCTGAAGCTGATAGGCCCGGGCCAAAATGGTCCCCAGCCCCAGCACGAAGAAAAGAGCCACAATATAGACGCGAATGCGAATCCACTTTTTTTTCTCTACCTTCATGGTAGAACAATAATCTGCTCGGCCTTGGGCTGCACCAGATCAAATCGCCGGGTGGCTAAGGGTTCCAATCGTTTCGGCGATTTCAAGGTAGCCAGTTCCAGCCTTAGTTTCCGGTTTATTTCCTTAAGCCTCATTTCCTCCTGTTTTAACTGACTGAGGTCATACCCGATCTGTGTGGTCTCAAAGTTTGACCACACATACCCGATGCCGCTTCCCATAAAGCTGAAGAGCATGACCAGGATCAGGACCACCTGCCTCGGAGTTACAGGAAGTCTTCGCTTTTTTGAACGGGTGTTGGTGATCCGAATCCCTGTATGGGCATTGCGGGCGCCCATCATCCTGTTTACCTTTTCCGGCCGTGTCATGACGAAATCCTTTCTGCCGCTCTCATAATGGCGCTGCGTGCTTTCGGGTTTATCTGGATCTCTTTTGGCTCCGGTTTCATTGCCTTTTTGAAAAGACGTCTGAACAGGGGTATTTTTCCGCAAACACAGACCGGAAAATCCGGAGGACACGTGCACTCCGTTTCCCACTGAACCATAGCCTGCTTGACCCGCCTGTCCTCAAGCGAATGATAGGACAAGGTAATCAAACGCCCCTTCCCGGCCAGCAATTCCGGGATCTTTTCAAGAAAAATATCGAGGTTTTCCAGTTCTTGGTTAACTGCTATTCTGAGGGCCTGAAATGTTCGAGTCGCAGGATGTATGGCCCGTTTTCGATGCGATGCGGGAGATACCGATTCAATGAGAGCCGCTAAATGAGAGGACGTTTCTATGGGAGCTTCGGTACGCGCGCGAACAATGGCCTTGGCAAGGAATTTTGCTCTCCTTTCTTCGCCATAGTCTTTCAGTATATGTTCAAGATCTTCGGTAGAGAGATTATTTACCAGATCCCCTGCGGTTTTGTTTGCATCGGGGCCCATCCTCATGTCCAGCGGCTCGGTCCTGTTAAAACTGAACCCCTTCCCCGAATACTCCAACTGGTAAGCGGACATCCCCAGATCCAGCAGTATCCCGTCCACTTTTTCGATGTTAAGGTCCTTCAAGACCTTATCTATGTCAGCGAAATTGGCCTGGACAAAGGTGAACTTCCCCTGTTGAAGGGCCAGCCGTTTTTCTGCCAGCCTCACAGCTTCAGGATCCCGGTCCAGACAGATAAGACGCCCCGATTCCGCCAGTCGTTTTGAAATGAGCAGACTGTGACCCCCCGACCCCGCGGTACCATCCACATATACGCCCGTGGGGTTATGGACCAGGTAGCTGACCACCTCATGAACAAGGACCGGCTGATGGGGATACACCAAGATTCCCCCCCTCTAAATCCTAAGCTCTGAAAGTGACTGGCTTGCCTCTGGAAAAACTTCTTTGACCCGTTTAAATTCTGCGTCCCACTTTTGACTGTCCCAGATTTCGAATCTTTTGAGCTGTCCGGCCAACACCACCTCTTTGTGCAGGCCGGCATCATTTCTCAAGTTCTGAGGTATGGTTATGCGTCCGTTCTTGACTTTACATTCCTCGGCACCGGAGATAAAATACCTGAGAAAAGCGATGCCGTCGTTGTCAAACAGGGGAAGGTTGGCCGCCTTCTCCTCCAGAAGCCGCCAGTCATCCCTGGAAAATGTCCAGAGGGAATCATCCTTATGGGTAACGACCACACACGTTTCCCCCTTATGCTCCAGCACTTCCCGGAATCGGGCTGGAATGGCCAGTCGCCCTTTATCATCCAGGGTATGTCTTGAACGGCCTCTGAACATGGTTCCCCTTTAAGACACTTTATGGGAATTTGTCCCACTTTGTGCCACTATCCGAAAAAAAATAGTCCTTGTCAAGAAAAAAATTAGAAAAATGAGCTATTTGGGATTTTTTTTGAGCTAAAAGAGTATCTATATGTATGGGCCAAAACCAGGAATGTCCACCATATAGTGGGGTAAGCTTTGCAACATGTTGGATTTATTGGGTAATTATGATGCTCTTGCGGCGTTTCAATTCCGGCACGTCTTTGGCTTGAAAATGCTCAGCGAGCGCATTCCCCGCTGCTTGTCGGAGCGAAGCGTAGATCCCGACCTGTCGGGGCTACAGGGTTCTTCAAAATGGATGTTTTTCAGAAGAATACCGGATCAAACAGAGCTTACCCTTGGGGGCCGGTTGAGGTGTAAAACGAGACAATCAGGTATGCGAGGTAAAAAATGAGGAAGAGCAGATTAAGGACCAATCCTGAATAAGCGTAGTCCTTGTCTCCCATCATTTCAATCCGCGCAATGGATTTCAGGGAGAACACAATGCCCGTGACAAGAATTACCGGAATGGCGATGAGATAAAGGGGGGAGGGAATGCAGATGTTTGAATCGCCCGTGGTCACCAGAAGCAACGTGGCAGTGATCCCGGCAGCCGCAAACGGCATGAGAAATCCTGCGATAGCGAGATGATTGGCTTTTCTGAATTCAAACATTGACATAACATTCCAATTTTGGGCAAAGGGTGGTGTAACAGGCGGATCTTCGGGTTTACTTCCAGCGATTGACTGTCTTAAAGTACCAAATTATGCCGTTTTAATCAAGATATGGTGTGAATGCAAAATTAAAAACAACAACCAAAACCCAATGCAGGCCTTTGGCCCCAATTCCGCCGTGAGCGGGATGACCCGTGTTCCCCGCTTTCGCTTTTCTTGAGGCGGGATCTTCCACCCTAAGACATCGATGTTTATATAGAAATTAGGAACAAAGACGCTGAAAAAGATGAGGAGGATATGATGGGCACAGAATGAAAAACTGATCACCAGCACGAAACCGGACGATTTACCCGCCTTCATGAAAGCCATTTTAAGGGAACTGTGAAAAATTTCCATTGAAGATGCTGTGGATGATCCCTTCCTTCCCAATGCAGGCCTTGGCCGCCATTAAATCTGTTGTCAGTATTCAGGTGTCGGGTTTCAGCATGCTGAATTTTCTGAAGCCTGACAACTGAAATCCAATCTTTTATTTTTCAGGCTAAGCCCGAACGACCCCGAGGAAGGGCATTGACAATGCCGCAAGATGTCCCTAATTTTTGGCACCAGGGTGCAGGCAACCAAGATTACCGATCATAGGATAGAAGGAGGCTGAAGTTCGATGGATATCCAGGAAATCACCCAGGAAGTGGAGCAAAAGAGTCTCGTCTTGAGACAGATTATTTCAGGTATGGAAACGGCTGTGGTGGGCCAGCGGCATCTCATGGAACGTATGCTCATCGGGCTTTTGTGTGAGGGGCATCTATTGCTGGAAGGGCTCCCGGGGTTGGCCAAGACCACGGCCGTAAAGGCCCTTGCCGCTACCATCAACACCTCGTTTCAGCGGGTCCAGTTTACGCCTGATCTGCTTCCGGCCGATATTCTGGGTACCCAGTTTTATCGTCCGGACACGGCCACCTTTGACATCAAAAAAGGCCCCATCTTTCACAATATTATCCTGGCTGATGAGATCAACCGGGCCCCGGCCAAGGTCCAGAGCGCCCTTCTGGAGGCCATGCAAGAGCTTCAGATCACCATCGGGGAGACCACCTTTGCCTTGGACAAACCCTTCCTGGTGCTGGCCACTCAGAATCCCATTGAACAGGAAGGGACCTATCCCCTTCCCGAGGCTCAGATCGATCGGTTTATGCTGAAGATCAAGGTGGATTACCCGGCCTTGGAAGAGGAAAAAGAAATCATGGCACGAGTCCACAGAGGGTTCAATAATCCCTTGACCAGCGGGGTGGATTTTTCCCAGATCATGGCTGCAAGCAGAACCATGAGGGCCATTCATATGGAAGAACGGCTCACGGACTATATCCTCAAACTCACCCGGGCGACCCGGACCCCTGAGGAATTCGGGCTGGATATGGGCCCCATGATCAGTTATGGGGCCTCGCCACGGGCCTCCATCTGGCTGGGATTAACCGCACGGGCCCACGCCTTCTTAAGCGGACGGGGTTATGTCATCCCCCAGGATATAAAATCCATGGCCCCGGATGTGCTGCGCCACCGGATTATTCCGAGCTACGAGGCCGAAGCCGAGGAAAAGACCCCTGATGACCTGATCGCTGTACTGCTGGAACGGATCGAGGTCCCCTGACATGCTGTCTGAATCGGTATTGAAAAAAATTCAGAGGTTCCATTTTACCACCAGACGGATGGCCAACGATCTGTTCGCCGGACAATACGTCAGTGCGTTCAAAGGAAGGGGCATGGAATTTTCCGAGGTCCGGGAATACCAGATCGGAGATGATATCAGGACCATAGACTGGAATGTTTCAGCCCGTTTCGGCCAGCCCTTTGTCAAGGTATTTCAGGAGGAAAGAGAGCTGACCGTCATGCTCATTCTGGATTTGTCAGGGTCTCAGCTGTTTGGGACCCGCAAGCGATTCAAGCGGGAGTTATTGGCCGAAGTGGCCGGGATGCTGGCATTTCTCGCCATCCGCACCAATGACAAGGTTGGGGCCATATTGTTCAGCTCCAGAGTAGAAAAATTTATCCCCCCCAAAAAAGGGGCGGCTCATGTGTGGCGGCTTATCAGAGAAATTTTCACCTATGAGCCCCAGGACTTGAATACCGATGTGGCCTCTGTGCTCACCTACCTCAACCGGGTGGCCAAGCGTCACTGTATCGTATTTTTCATATCCGATTGCATGGATCAAAATTTTGAAAAACCCCTGAGGCTTACCGCCCGAAAGCACGACCTCACGGTCATCCGGACATCTGATCCCGCAGAAGCGGAACTGCCCCGGGTGGGGCTCATCACCCTGACAGATCCGGAGACCGGGCAGTCTGCATTGATCAACACCAAACAAAAGGGGCTTCAAGACCGGTGGCATGCACACAGACAGGCCCACAGGGCCCACCTCGACGACCTGTTCAAGAGGGCTGGTGTGGAGCATGTGGACCTTTACACCAATGGCCGGGTGGTGGAGCCCCTGATCAGACTCTTTGAAAAGCGGAAAAGACGGGTATGAAACGAACATGTAAAAGGGTATTGGGTCATTTTTTAACGGTCCTTATTTTCTGGATGGTGACGGCGGGGATTGGGACCGCATCACCCCCTGCCTCGCCAGGCCTGTATGCCGAACTGACCCCTGACAGGGCAAAGGTGGGTGATGTGGTGACCCTCACCCTCCGCTATTTCCTCCCCCCAGGGGGAAGCACGGGGGAATGCGCTAACATTGGAGGGCTGGAGGAAATGACGGTCCTGGACCGTGTGGCGATCTCCGATCCGGCAAAAGGGAAATCCCAGCAAGCCGGGGAACAAGGGGAAATCCGTCTTAAGCTCCTTGTGGACCGAGTGGAGGATTTTGAGACCGGTCCCCTCTCTCTCACTTATGCGGACAATGAAGGGGAGAAGCAGGTTCTTAAAGCAGATCCCCTGAAGGTGAGCGTTTCATCCAATCTGGAGGGAAAACCTGAGGAGGCCCAACTGGCGCCCATTTACGGGATTATTCCCACCAAGCTTCCCTGGAGCGCATATCTTCCATGGACCATCGGGGTATTGTTGGCCGGCCTCATGGCCGTGCTTTTGATCCGACGGTATAAAAAACGTCGGGGCCGAACCACCGCTTTTAGGTCCGAAACGCCCGCCCATGTCATGGCCCAAAGACAGCTCCATGAACTCAACCAGGAAAGACTCTTTGAAAGAGGACATGTAAAAGCGTTTTATTTTCGTTTTTCCGAGATTCTGAGACACTATCTGGAGGCGTTGAGGGGATTTCCTGCGGCCGAATATACCACAGAGGAAATCGCGCACTCCATCCGCAGCCGGGAAGATAGGGACCTGCTGCAGCTGTTAAAAGAGGCGGACCGGGTCAAATTTGCTGACCTGAGGCCCACGCAGGTCAGGCAGCAAGACGGCCTCCAAAAGGCCTTTTCCTATATCCGGAATACGGGGTCGGCCTTTGAGCCGTTGCCAGCAATCCAGGATGCCCCCCGCAGATTGGGCTCAGCCAAATCGCACCGTGAGGAGGCTGGATTATGATGTTCCGGTTTGCCTATCCGGCAGTGCTTCTGCTCCTCTTCGTGGTGGCGGGGTGGATGGTCTTTTTGCTGAGGCGTAACCCTCCCGGCATCACCTATTCCATGACCTCCAGCATGGTTGCCCTGGGCGGTATTCAAGGTCGGTTTCTGCCAAAATATACCGTTTTTCTCAGATGCCTGTGTCTGATTTTGCTGGTCCTGGCCGGGGCCCGGCCCCAGCTGTACAATGTCTCCCGGGACATCCGTTCCTCAGGGGTGGACATCATGCTGGCCCTGGACACATCCGGCTCTATGCAGGCCCTCGATTTTAAGCTGGACGAAGAACCGGTCACCCGGCTTACGGCCGTCAAAAAGGTCGTCACCGACTTTATCCAAAAGCGGGAACATGACCGGCTCGGACTGGTGGTCTTTGGTGAAGAGGCCTTTACCCAGGCCCCCCTCACCCTGGACAAAGGCCTCCTGCTGGAGCTTATCAAGGACATGAAGGTGGGCATGGCCGGGGACCGGACTGCGGTAGGGTCGGCCATCGCCATCGCCAGCAAACGACTCAAGGGGGTAAAGGCAAAGTCCAAGATCCTGATCCTCCTGACGGACGGCCGGAGCAATGCGGGTCAAATCACCCCCCAGGCCGCGGCTGAGGCGGCCCGCGCTCTGGGCATCAAAATATATAGCATCGGTGTAGGGGGAATGGGGCCGGCGCCTTTCCGGATCAAGACCTTTTTGGGCACCCGGATTGTCCATCAGAATGTGGATCTGGATGAGAAGACCCTGAAAAAAATCGCCCGCATGGGGGGAGGTGCGTATTTCCGGGCCGCGGACAGCGACCAACTCTCTGAGATATACGACCTCATTGACCGGGAGGAGAAGACAGAGGCCAAGGTCAAGACATTTTTTCACTTCAGAGAGCTTTATACCTATTTTCTGATTCCGGCCCTCATCCTTTTCGGGATTGAGATCCTGCTTAAAACCTGGATATTGAGAGTGATTCCATGAACCTGTCACATCCGTGGGTACTCTATTTTCTCTGGCTTCTGCCGCCAATGGCTTTTGCTTTCATCGTATACCGCCGGGAAAGGCGCAAGGACATGGAGCGGTTTGCAGACCCCGAGCTCTTAAAACGGCTCACCGGCCCTAACCCGGATGCAAACCCGTTTTTAAAGGCCCTCCTTTGCCTAACGGCGTTCGGGCTCATGATCCTGGCCCTTGCAGGGCCCCGCTGGGGAAGCCATTATCAGGAAGTGCATCAGAAAGGGGTGGATATTATGGTCCTCCTGGATGTCTCGCCCAGTATGGTGGTGGAAGATGTCAAGCCCAATCGCCTTGAACGGGCCAAACGGGAGATCCGGGATTTTCTCAATAACATCCGGGGAGATCGGGTGGGACTGGTGGTTTTTTCAGGGGCCGCCTTTACCCAATGCCCCTTGACCTTGGATTACGGTGCAGTACGCATGTTTCTCAATACCGTGGAACCGGGGCTGGTCCCGGTCCCCGGGACCGACCTGGGTGCCGCCATACAGACAGGGATATCGGCCTTTAATACGGATGTGGAAACGGACAAAGTGATGCTCCTGATCACCGACGGCGAGGACAATGAAAAACGAGGGATACAGGCGGCGCGGAAGGCAGCTGAAAAGGGCATCAAGATTTTTGTCTTCGGCATGGGCGATCCCGATGGCGGACCGATTCCCCTGTCCGGGAACCAGGGCGGATTCAAAAAAGACCCAGACGGAAATCTGATTCTGTCCAAGCTTAATGAGGAGGGACTTCGCGAAATGGCCGCCATCACCGGGGGAGACTATGTCCGTTCCATGGCCGGGGACCTTGACCTGGATCTGCTCTACTTTGACGGCATCAAATCCAAAACCTCTGCCCGGAGCCTCAAGAGCGGCAAGATCAAGGTCCACGAGGAGCGGTTTTCATTGTTCATCATTGCGGCCTTTGCTTTGCTGTTGTTCGAGGCCATGCTCGGCCGTATGCGCGGCGCCACCCGTTTGGGCCGGGAACCCGCTTCACTCCATCAACAGACCCCAAATACCCTCCTGCTGCCGGGGATACTGGCGGCATCCGTTCTTTTCTTACTTCTATGTATACATTCTCCGGGCCTGGCCGCTCCGGATCCGGACACCCTGTACAAGGAGGGTCGCTATGAAGAGGCGGAAAAACGCTATGCCAAGAAGGATATGGACCATCCTAGGGACATCCGGTATCGCTACAACCGGGGCTGTGCGAGTTATAAGCATGAACAATTCAAGGGGGCCAAGGCCGCATTCACCAGTGTGCTCAAGCGAACCCGGGACAGGGAAACCCGGTTCAAGGCTGCATTCAATGCAGGAAACGCCGCATTCAAACAGGGAAATTTTCAATCCGCCAAAAGCTACTATGCCCAGGCCATTAGGCTGAACCCGGAAAATCAGAAGGCCAAGCATAATTTTGAACTTGCTTTGAGAAAACTGGCTCAAAAGGAAACATCTGGAAAAGAGCAAAAAAGGCCTCCCAGGGACCAGGGCCAGGATAGGAATAAATCCCAAAACAAAAACAGGAAAGAGAATACCGAAAAACCCAAAGAACCTTCTACGGATCAAGGGGGCGAAAAGGATCAGCAGGAGAAAAAACCCGATGCCCGACCCGAGACCAAAGCGGATGCCAATCCCCAACAGCAGCAACCGGACCCGACCGGACCCGGTGAACAGCAGCAACCGGAAAATCTCTCGGGCGATCTTAAACCGTCAGGCACCCTTCCTGAACCGGCGGAGGCGGCGGATAGGGGCTCTCAGGCCGCCACCATGGCCGAAAAAAAGGCCGAGGCCCTCTTGGATAATGTAAATGAAAACCGCGCTAAATTTCTCAAATTTCGCATTCCCCCGTCCAAACAGGATGGGGTGTCTTCGGGAAAGGACTGGTAGCATGAAAGGCATCATGTACCTGATATCGAGCCTTTTCCTTATTATGGCTCCTGTGGCGGGGTATGCCCGGGTGTCTGTGAGCCTGGATCTGGACCGGACTCAGGCCTATCACGGCAAAGGGGTAGGGGATTCCGTAAGGCTGGTGGTGACCACTTCCGGAACCAAGTCATGTGATGATCGCCCCCGAATTTTGGGGCTGGCGCCTTTTGACGTATCCGGGGGCGGAAGCTCCAGCCGGGTGGAGATCGTCAACGGGCAATACGGCACCAAGCTGCAGCACACCTATTTCCTTCAGCCCACAGACACAGGGACCTTCACCATCGGTCCGGCCCGGGTCAAGGTGGAAGGCAAGGTATATGAGAGCAATACTCAGGAATTGCAAGTGATCGAAGCGCCCGCGTCCGAAGTTCCTCGAGCTTCCATTTTTCTCACGGCCGATCTTTCCACACACCGGGCGTTTGTGGAGCAGCAGGTGCTCTACATCCTCAAACTGCACCTGCGGGAGCGGGTGTCCGATCTTTCTCTGACCCTTCCTGAGACAGACGACCTCACCTTTAAACAACTGGGGAAGCCCAGAGAATACCGGCAAACCCATAACGGGCGACAATACGTGGTGGTTGAAATTCGCTACGCCCTGATCTCTGCCGCAAAAGGGACCTTCGATATTGCACCGGCCAAAATCGATCTGACCGTATACGAGGCTTCCAGAAGGCGCCATAAGGGGCTGTTCAACGATCCGTTTTTTGACGACCCTTTTTTTAAAACAGGACGACCGTTGCAGGTGGAAAGTGCCCCGCTCAGGTTCGAGGTGTGTGAGTTGCCCGCAAAAGGGCGGCCCGCGGATTTCAGCGGCATGGTGGGGGCCCTTCATATGGAATCCTCCCTTACACCGGCCCGAATCAGAGTGGGAGAATCCGCCACACTGACCGTGAAACTGGAAGGAAAGGGAAACGTAAACCGGATGCCCGACCCCAGCCTGCCAGAAATAAAAGGGATCAAGGTCTATGCGGACGAGCCCACCTTTACCATTACCCCGGACGAGGAGGGCTTGACCGGCCTTAAGGTCATGAAGTGGGCCCTGGTCCCGGAGGGGGCCGGGACCCATCAGATTCCGGACTTGGCCACCAGTTTTTTTGATGTGACTCAGAAACGATATGAGACCATCCGGACCCGCCCACGCACCCTGAAGGTCCTCCCGGCGAAAAGGGACCGGGACCAAACAGAGGCCCCCACAGGCCGGGCCAGGGAAACGGCGGCCGGCTCCTCAAAAAGGGAAGACCGAACCCCGGTGAAGCAGGAAGTTAAAGAGATTGGTCAGGATATCCTTCCCATTCACACGTCTGTTCGAGATATGGGCCATACGTATTCCAGCCACCGTCCGGTGGGCCTGGTACTCTGGATCGTACTGGCAGTCCCGTTTGCAGCCTATGTGGCCGTCTTTACGGGATTACGGTTGAAAAGAAGGTCCATACGATCAATGCCCGCGTTGAGGGCCAAAAAAGCGGTCCGGAATTTTCTAAAGGCCTATGGAGAAACCCCGCACGATCCCCTGGCCCGAATGACTGCCTTGAGGAACTATATGAACGACCGATTCGGGCTGTCTCTCGCGATCATCACTCCCGATGAAGCAGCTCGGATATTGACCTCCAGAGGGGTGAGTCCGGATAAGGCCAGAGCCTTGCAGGCCGCATTTCAGCGGATCGAGGATGCCATCTACGGGGGAAAAGAACCCAGCGGAACGACGACCCGAGACCCCGTCCCTGCATTGATCAAACAGATCGAAAAGGAGCTGCCGTGAGAAACACTCCTTTGTGGATCCTGGCCCTGATGTTTTCCGGTATGTTTTTTCTGGTGGATGTCGGTAAGGCCCAAGAGGATTGGGAGGCCCTTTTCTTTGAATCCAATCAGGCCTACGCAGACAGGGATTTTGAAGCGGCCATCCGAGGGTACCGGCAATTGATCCGATCCGGATATGCCTACGGCCAGATTTATTACAACCTGGGAAATGCCTACCTCAGGACTGACGCACTGGGCAGGGCCATATGGGCCTATGAGCGGGCCCGGGTGGTCATGCCCCGGGACGCGGATCTCAATTACAATCTGGCCCATGTCCGGGATCAGACCGTGGATGCCATCCCTGAAACCCGTGGACTGGCGGATACCGCTTTTTTCTGGCTGGACCATGTGACCTTAACCGAGGTCTTCCGGGGATTCGCCGTCTTAAACCTTTTTTTCTGGACGGTCCTATTGATCCGGCTGTTTAAACGAACCGAGTGGCTGTATTATATGTTGATTTTGCTTATCCCCTTATGGGGGATTGCGGCAGGATCGTTCGGTGTGAAATGGCATCAGCTCAAAAACGATGACCGGGCCATTATTGTTGCCAAGTCTGCGAATGTGCTGGCCGGTCCTCAGCCCTCGGACACGGTGCTTTTCAAACTTCATGAGGGGGCCATGGTGACGGTGGAACGGAGTGAAAACGGATGGCGCCTCATCCAGCTATCCGATGAAAAAAGGGGATGGGTGAAAAGAAAAACGCTTCAAC
>JAWLET010000016.1:0-22896 GCA_041685955.1 Desulfobacteraceae bacterium
GGTTCTTGTACCAGGTTCAAACATGAGGGGACACCGTCAAAAGAGATGCCGAATGACAAAAAAACAGGTTTTCTCCTGGCAGGCGCCGCATTTGTGTTCTGGGGACTCACGCCTGTCTATTTCAAAGCGCTTTCAAATGTTTCAGCCTCGGAGACCGTGGCCCATCGCATTATCTGGTCCACCCTGATATTAGCGCTCCTGTTGCTCATAATCAATAGAAAATTTTTGGGAGAAGTCCTCCATCTGTTCAAAAAACATGGGTGGGTGCTGGGGTCCAGCGCCCTTTTACTCTCCATCAACTGGCTGACCTACATTTATGCCGTGGTATCGGGAAGAGTGCTGGAAGCCAGCCTGGGGTATTTCATCAATCCGCTGGTGAATGTGGCGCTTGCCGCGGTTTTTCTGAGAGAAAGGCTCACCCGGATTCAAAAGATTGCCGTATTGCTTGCAGCTGTGGCCGTCACCCAGGAGATTTTCCGATTCGGACAATTCCCCACGCTGGCGTTGATTATGGCGGGCACCTTCGGGGTCTACGGCCTGATCCGGAAAAAGGCCGATATCGGAGGCAGTGAAGGATTACTCATAGAAACCCTGATATTGCTGCCCCTGGCAGTGGGGTATCTGTTCTATCTAAACCAGCAGGACCGCCTGGCGTTCGTGCACCAGGGCGTTTGGATCAGCTGCCTGTTATTTTCCGCAGGCCTGGTCACCACCCTCCCCCTTATCTGGTTCATCAGCGCTACCAAAAAGCTCAACTATTCCATCATCGGCATGATGCAGTACATCGCGCCCACGCTCATGGGCATACTGGGATACTGGATTTATGAGGAAGGCTTTCCACCGGGAAGATTGATTACCTTTTCGCTGGTCTGGTTCGGCCTTGTGATGGTACTCTTCGAAAGCTTTGGACGTATGCGAAGCAGGAAGTATTGAGTGAGCCCTTAGTCCCCGGTTCATCAGGTGACACCATGCAAGAGGGTATTTTATCCTCGATGGCGTGGATACGGTGCATTCTGACCCTGTTTACGCCCGGTCTTCAGCCTGTAAAACCGCGGCCATCCGGTGCAGGCAATCGGTCAGGATGCTGCGAGGGCAGGCGGCATTGATGCGTTCGAACCCCCGACCCTCCTCCCCGAACATGTCTCCGTCGTCCAGGGCAACCTTGGCCTCTGTTAACAGCGCCTTTTTAAGGGTCTCCCAGGGCCAATCATATTGGCGCAGATCAAGCCAGGCCAGGTAGGTTCCTTGGGGGATGCAGTATTCTACCTTGGGCATGTGGACGGATATAAACTCGCTGACAAATGCCAGATTGGTGTCGATGTAGGCCAGGACCTGATCCAGCCATTCATGGCCTTGGGTGTAGGCCGCCTCGGTGGCCACGATGGACAGGGGATTGGCACCGAACAGGCCTATTTTGTCCCGCAGTTCCACCTCGCACCGGCTGCGCATGACCTGGGATTGGAAGATGCTGTTGGAAATCTGCAGACCGGCCAGGTTAAAGGTCTTACTGGCGGCGGTGCAGGAGATGACCGTTTCGCTGGGGGCCGCTTTGGCCATGGGAATGAACTCAATTCCCTGCCGTAAAAGGTCGCAGTGAATTTCATCAACCACCAGGATTACATGATGCCTGCGACAGATGTCGGCCACGCGGGTCAGTTCCGGTTCGGTCCAGACGCGCCCTACCGGGTTGTGGGGACTGCAAAGGATCATCAGGGTGTGGGCCGGATCCGCGGCCTTATGTTCCAGATCGTCAAAATCGATTTCGTAAACACCGTTATTCAGGATCAACGGATTGTTCACGATGTTGCGTCCGTTGTTGCGAATGATGGAGAAGAAGGGGTAGTACACGGGTTGCTGGACGATGACTCCCTCCCCGGCCCGGGTGAACGCCCGTACCATAACTCCCAGGGCCGGAACCACCCCCGGAGTGACCAGAATCTGGTCCGGGCTGATGCCCCAATCATACCGGGACCCAAACCAGTTGCAAACCGCCGAAAGATACCCTTCAGTGTAGGGCGTGCTGTAACCGAAAATTTGACGGTCCACCCGGGCGTGCATGGCGTCCAAGATAGGTTGGGCGCAAGGAAAATCCATATCCGCCACCCACAACGGCAACACATCGCGAGGTGCGCCCTTGATGCTTTTTGAAGCATATTCCCATTTGACACAATGGGTCCCCTTGCGATCGATTACCGCATCCAGATTATATTTCATGGGTGGTCGGCCCTTTCGCAGAGCGCGTAACTATTTACGAATCCGGCAGATGCTTTATCCGCAGCCGCTGCATGCCTTTGATCCACCGTTCGTAATCCGCAGCTTTTGCCTGTAAATAATCTTTAACCTTGGTGTGGGGCATAATCATATACCGTTTTTGGTTCAGGGCAACCATCACGTCTTCAGCCACCTGTTCGGCTTCGAGCATCCCATCCAGGGCGGCGATCCCGCCCCCGTTCCGGGTCATGTAGGAACGCACCGCCATGGGACAAATGACCGAAATTTGAATGCCCCGATCACCGTAGTTGATGGCCAGATTGTCCGCTATGCCCACGGCGGCATGCTTGGTTGCGGTGTAGGGTGCGGAGTCAATCTGGTTGAGCAGTCCGGCCGCGGAAGCCGTGATCACGAATCCTCCCGAGCCCCGTTTAAGCATCCCGGGAATCACCGCCCGCGCCCCATAGATATGGGACATCACATTGATCTCCCAGATGCGCTGCCAGTCGGCATTGGAAACCTCCAACAATCCCTGAATCATAATGCCGGCGTTGGAGAAAAAGAGATCAACAGGGCCGAACCGATCTTCGGTCTGTCGGACCAGTTTAAAAATCTCTTCCTCCTTTGCCACGTCGCATTGGACAGCCATTCCGCCAATGTTCCCGGCCAGGACTTGAGCGCTCTGAACATCGATATCGGCCACCACAATCCCTTTGGGCTTTTCCTGGGCCAGCCTTCGGCACAGAGCCGCGCCGATTCCGTTGGAACCGCCGGTCACAATCGCCACCTTGTCTTTAACGCGCATTTTATTTCTCCTCACGGGGTTATTCTTCATCTATGTATACTCGATTTTTCAATTGTTCTAATTGATTTCCGACAACCGTTTCAGGAAATAGGCGCCGTTCAACCCCCGAATCACGCGTGGGCGCTTTTGATATCCCCTTTATCGCTGATCTGGCCCTCCGGGAAAAGCAGATTCAGCAGAACCATCGCCCGATTATCAGCGTGCATAAATGGTTTGCGCGCAGGCCCGGTACGCTTTTCCGCGGCTTACTCCTCTCCGAATTCGCCTCCTCTCCCCTGCGTAAGGGATTTTATGAACCCCATACTTACAAAGGTCTTCGAATTGCGGACCCCTTCATGGGGGGCGGAATCCCCTTGATAGAGGCCAACCGGATCGGGTGCGATATTATCGGGTTTGATATCAACCCCATGGCCTACTGGATCGTCCAGCGGGAGATTGAGCATATTGATCTCGACGCCTACCGCAGTGAGGCGGAAACCCTGAGGCGGGATCTTGAACAGGATATCGGACATTTATGCACGGGCCAAGCATAAGGGCACTCAGATCACCTCAACGCCCCCCCATGGGTAAAACACACAAAAGGCCCGTAAGCTACTGTTTTCACTTACAGGCCTTTGGTTTTTCACCTGGAGGCGGCAACCGGATTCGAACCGGTGTAGAACGGTTTTGCAGACCGCTGCCTTAGCCACTTGGCTATGCCGCCTTTGGAGCGGGAAACGGGACTTGAACCCGCGACAATCACGTTGGCAACGTGAGGCTCTACCAGCTGAGCTATTCCCGCGTTCCATTAGTTATTCTACAACAGAAACATTCTTTGTCAACAAAAAATCCAGGCATACCCCCACTGGGAAGCGCAATCTTTATCTGTCCTCCTTTTCTACATAAAACACCTGGGAGAAACGACGAAAATAATTTAATCCCGCCCAGAGGAACGAGCATAATCATGGTGGCTGAAACCAGGATCTTGTCCGCCACCGGATCCATAAGCTTTCCCAGGACAGTGACGTTATCATACTTTCTGGCAAAAAACCCGTCCAGGTAATCGGTCACAGCGGCGATCCCAAAAAACATTGCTGCCAGAAAACTCCCCTGCTTATTGGGAAACGAGAGACAGATCAGGATAACGGGGATGAAAAGCAACCGGGCGAACGTCAATACATTGGGCAGACTCAGCACCCGTTTTTTTTCAGACTTGACGTCCATCAGGAAACTGCCGATTCGGTCATGCGGCCCGGAGCCCCGAAAAGCCGTGGTCCTGCCTTCATTGAGCCCTGGAATTGTAGGACCTGTAATAGGCCATTACCTTTTCCACAAAGTCCTCGGTTTCCGGAAAGGGAGGGATTCCGCTGAATAATGTTACCCTTTCCGGGCCTGCATTATAGGCGGCTAAGGCCAGCACCCTGTCATTTTTAAACCGTTTGAGCAGCATGCTGAAATAGCGTGTTCCCCCCAGGATATTCTCTTTCGGGTCAAAAGGGTTTTTTACGGCCATGTCTTCAGCCGTCTTTGGCATCAGCTGCATCAACCCCTGGGCCCCCTTGTGAGAAACCGCCATATGGTCAAAATCGGATTCAGCCTTGATAATGGCCTTGATCAAATAGGGTTCAACCCCGAATTTTCTGGACGCTGAATTGATGATGTCAGCAAAATCCTCAATATATTGTTCAGGGCTCCGCTTCGAACTTCGGGAGAAAATGCGATATCGACTGTCGGTCCTGACATTGGTAAAATGCAGGACCCCGTTTTCGTCCTCGAAGCAGTAGATATCAGCTGAAACAGGGCCACCCCACAGCATGAAGAGGGCCGCGAAAAGGGCAATCCCTCTCCACCAGCACTTACCGCCTGGGCCCTCTTTAACATGTTCAATTCCGGCCAAAATAAAAGCGCACCAGGATTTTAATCGCAGGAACATATGCAATATTTCATGGAGTAAAGTCCGAACCCGACGCTGAGGTCGGGCCAAGGGGGGGGACTTTGCAAAGGTCTCCGCTCATTTTCAGCCTTGCTTCTTCCAGTCAGCAAGAAATTTTTCCAGGCCGATATCTGTCAAAGGATGCTTGGCCAACTGTTTAATCACCTTAAAGGGGATGGTGGCAATGTCCGCACCCATGAGGGCCGCATCCAGGACATGCGTGGGATTACGGATACTGGCCACAATCACCTCGGTCTCAAACCCATAGTTGTCATAGATCGCCAGTATCTGCTCCACCAGGTCCATACCCACCTGACTGATATCATCCAATCGGCCCACGAACGGACTGACATATGCGGCTCCGGCCTTGGCCGCCAGCAAGGCCTGCACCGGTGAGAAGCACAAGGTGACGTTTGCATTGATGCCCTCTTGGGACAGGACCTTAACCGCCTTAAGACCCTCCTGGATGAGCGGCACCTTCACCACGATATTATCCGCTATGCGGGCAAGGTCCCGGGCTTCACTGATCATGCCTTCGGCCTCGAGGCTGACCACTTCCGCGCTGACAGGCCCTTCCACCATTCCACATATTTCTTTAATGAGCCCTTTAAATTCCATACCTTCTTTGGACACCAGGCTGGGATTGGTGGTCACCCCATCCACCATCCCCAGGTCCTTTGCCTGGGCGATTTCGTCTATGTTAGCGGTGTCAATGAAAAATTTCATATACTTTCCTCCATATTATTATTGTCCTCGCCGCTCGTCGGATTGATGATTGAAAAAATCGAACCCTGTCGAACATTACCCGCTCTCAAAGGAGCGGGGAGAACCCTGAAACTTGCGTTGGTCATTCGGCGTGTTCACACCTACTTTTCCCTCTCAAACTGGTCTGCACACTCTTTGCTGCAGAAAAAATACTCCTTTCCGCCAATTACCTTTCTCTGTGCATCTCTCCGGGGGATATAGGTTTTGCATACCGGGTCCTGGACCATTTCGTCCACCGGACCCGCCCCTGTGCCCTGGCCTCTCTCCCTGTCTCTCATCTCACCCTGCCCCAGATATCTGCGCACCACCCGATAGAAAAGATAGACCAGAAATGCAAGGATCAGCAGACGAATCATCTGTCACCCTCCCATTTCCTTGACTGCCTGATCATCCTGGGGGATCTCACGCAGCAATTCCGTCATGGTCTTTTCCAGCACCGGATGCATCAGATGCGGGGCCAGTCGGATCAGGGGCATCAACACGAACCGTCGTTTATGCATCAGCGGGTGGGGGATGGTGATGTTTTTTTCCTCCACAATTTCGTTTCCAAAGAGAAGAATATCCAGATCGATGACACGGGGGCCCCACCGGGTCTGCCGCTTTCGACCCATATCCGTCTCAATCCATAACAGACATGCCAATAATGACCGGGGTTGAAACCGGGTGTCCACACGGATGACCCCGTTCACATACCATTTCTGTCCCTCCACCCCTACCGGTTCGGTCTTGAAAAAGGGGGAAACAGCACTCACTGTGCAATCCCGGGTCTCGTCAATCCGGCCGATGGCCTCTTGGCAGCGAATCAATGGGTCTTCCAGATTGGCACCGAGCCCGATGTAGGCCACATGGGTCAATGGCAGGCCTTCCTTCCTCTTAGCGCTTCAACGCCTTTAATCGTGCAATGGCTTCAGTGAGGCGCTCCCGTGTCTGGGTCAGCGCAATCCTGAAATATCCTTCCCCGGGGTCACCGAATCCGTTTCCCGGGGTTACCACCAGCCCGGCATCCTCCAGCAGCCGAGAGGTCAAGGCGGCGGACGTGTACCCCTCAGGGACCTTGATCCACAAATAGAAGGTTGCCTTGGGAGGATCCACCTCAAAACCGCAGTCTCTCAGACCGTCAACGAGAAGATTCCTTCGTTCGGTATAGACCCGGGTCATATCGCTCACGCATGACTGATCGCCGGTGAGGGCCTCAATCCCGGCTATCTGAACTGCCTCGAATATACCGGAATCGATATTGCTCTTGACCGCCCCCAGGGCTTCTACCCCTGCAGGATTTCCCACTGCAAACCCGATCCGCCATCCGGTCATATTGTAGGTCTTGGACAGGGAATGAAATTCCAACCCCACCTCCTTTGCGCCGTCCACATCCAGAAAACTGGGGGCCCGGTAACCGTCAAAGCCCATCTCCGTGTATGCGGCATCGTGGCAGACAATAATCCGGTGCTGTCGGGCATATGCAATCACCCGCTTAAAAAAGGCCCGGTCGGCCACCGCTGCAGTGGGGTTATTGGGATAGTTTAAAAACATCACCCGCGCCCGGTCCGCCACCTGGTCCGGAATCGCCTCCAGATCCGGGAGGAACGCATTTTCACGTAAAAGGGGCATGTAAAAAGACTCACCGCCCGCAAACAGGGTTCCGATATGATACACCGGGTATGCCGGAGTGGGTACCAGGGCCACATCCCCGGGATTCATGAAGGCCAGGGGAAAATGGGCGATCCCCTCCTTGCTCCCGATCAGAGAGACCACCTCGGTTTTTTCATCCAGATCCACATTGAACCGCTTTTTATACCATTTGGCCGCAGCCACCTTGAAGTCGTTCATTCCGGAATAGGAAGGGTATCGGTGGTGGGCCGGATCCGCCATGGCCCGTTGTCCGGCCTCGATAACGTGTTGGGGTGTGGGAAGATCCGGATCCCCCACGCCCAAGTCTATGATATCCACTCCCCTGGCCTGGACCTCGGCCTTTTTCCGGTCGATCTCTTTGAACAAATAGGGGGGCAGTTGTTTCAGCCGGTCCGCTTTCTCAAATATCTCCATTTAATCCTCACTGTGTTTCCCTTTTTGACCTCAGCTCATCTGAGTCCCAGCACATCCTGCATATCGTAAAGCCCATTTTGTTGATTCACCACCCACATGGCCGCCCTGACCGCGCCCCGGGCGAAATTGTCCCGGTTATGGGCCCGGTGGGTCAGTTCCAATCGTTCCCCGATCCCCCCGAACATCACCGTGTGCTCCCCGGCAATATCCCCGGCACGCCAGGTCTGAATACCGATCTCCTCATCGGTCCGCTGCCCGACCATCCCTTTTCGTTCGTACACACCCACATCCTCGATGTCCCGGCCCACAGCATGGGCCAATATCTGGGCCAGGCGCATGGCCGTGCCGCTGGGGGCATCCTTTTTGAGCCGGTGATGGGCTTCCAGGATCTCCATATCGTAATCGGTTCCCAAAATCCGGGCCATCTCCTCCACCATTTTAAACATCACGTTGACGCCCACACTCATGTTGGGGGCAAACACACACCGGATTTTCCGGGCCAGGGATTCCATCTCCTCCAGCATGTCCCCTTTTATGGCGGTGGTGCCGATCACCATGGCCAGGCCCTTGGGCACACTCTCTCTGATATTGGCCAGGGTCGCCTCAGGAGCGGTAAAGTCTATGAGCACTTTCCCCTGGTCCATGACCGCCTGGAGGGAAGAGGCAATAGGGATGCCCAGTTCCCCCACCCCGGCCACCACACCCGCATCCCTGTTTACATCCGGATGTTCGGGCCGTTCAAAGGCACCGGTCAGGGCGGTTTCCGGGTTCTGGTGAATCATGTGAACAATCCGTTTCCCCATCCGTCCGGCCGCACCGGCCACAATTATGTTGAGCATCACTGCCTCTCCTATCCTGGTAACAGATGTCGGGCCGGGTGTTTGCCAACACCTGACCATGGGTTAAGGTTGCGGCCGAAGGCCTGCTTGGAACAAATCTGCGCAGGCCGTTATCCGGCCCCAACCATTTTTTTCCTGACTGTATCCGGTTTGCGGGTTTCCGACTAAATGAGCCCGAATCCGGACAATACGGTTTTTAACTTCTCCAGATTGGCTGAGGCCATGGGATACAGCGGCAACCGCATCTCCTCCTCTATTTTGCCCATCAATGCCAGGGATGTTTTTACCGGAATCGGGTTGGTCTCAAAAAACATGGCCTGGCACAGGGGAAACAGTTTCAAAAAGGCGGCTCGGGCCCCTTCTGTATTCCCTTCCTCCCACAGCCTGATCAGTTCGGCATTCTCCTTGGGAACGATGTTGGCGATCACAGAGATCACGCCTTTACCACCCACTGCCAGCACAGGGAGGGTCACATTATCATCCCCGGCCAAAAGCGTGATGTCATCCCCGGCCAGTCTGACAATATCCGTCATCTGGCTGATGCTGCCTGATGCCTCTTTGATGGCCGCCACCTCTTTTAGTTCCGCCAACCGGGCCACGGTTTCAGGGAGCATATTCACGCCGGTCCGGCCAGGCACATTGTATAGCACCTGGGGCAGGGGGACGGCCTTGGCAATGGCGCTGAAATGTTGAAAAAGTCCCTCCTGCGTGGGTTTGTTGTAGTATGGCGTTACCTGGAGGGTGGCATCGGCCCCTGCTGCTTTGGCATGTTGGGTCAGATCAATGGCCTCGGCCGTACTGTTTCCTCCGGTCCCGGCGATAACCGGTACCCGTTTGTTGACGGCTTGAATGGCGATATCGATGACCTTCTCATGCTCTTTCATATTCAGTGTGGCCGACTCCCCGGTGGTACCACAGGGCACAATTGCGCTGGTACCGTTTTCAATCTGAAACTCAATGAGGTTTCTGAATTTTTCTTCATCCACCGCACCATCTTTAAACGGCGTGACTATGGCGACAATAGATCCTCTAAACATGGCACCCTCCCTAATTTTTCAGGTTTTCGTTTATCACCTTATGTTTTAAATTCGACATATAGATTCGGCCATTACGCCTCTGAAACTGTATGAACTCCGAATTCAGGCCTTCAGCCGCAAGCAAATCCGCAACCAGTGTTCAGCGTGTAGGATTTCCTGAAACCTGAAGCCTGTGGTAGATTTCCGCTCTTTTTGAGCGGGAGACACCTTGCTGCGAATGAAACAGATGGGTTAATCCCGTTAAAGACAGGATCTTCGACACTGAAACACCTTCGCCTTACACTTAAAAATCATAAACAGAGGCTTTAAAGGGCCTCCTCATGGAGCACGGCCTGGTATGCAATGGCAGTATTCCCTTCCAGCCACACCGCTTTGACCTCACCGCCCGCCTGGTGTACATGAATCGTCAGGGTCTCGCCTCCCCGGGTGTCTACGGTCACCGGGGCGGTGACCCTATTCCGTTTCAACGCCACCAGTGCAGCGGCAATGGCCCCTGTACCGCATGCCAGGGTCTCATCTTCCACTCCCCGCTCATAGGTCCGTACGGCCAAGCGATCCGGACCGCTCTGAATCACAAAGTTGGCGTTGGTCCCTTCGGGAGAAAACCGCTCGTGGTATCGAATGCCGCTTCCCTGGTCCACCACCGGATGATGGGCCAGGTCTTCCACCCAGATGACCACGTGGGGGACCCCGGTATGAACAAAATCACAATAGGTCCAACCGGGCAAAAAATCCAGATCCAGATTCAGCTTCAACCGATCCGGTTTGGGCATCCGCACTTTTACCATGCTTCCGAGGACCTCTGCCGAGACAGGCCCTGTCAGGGTTTCAAAGGTCATTTTCGGACCGGCAATCCGCTTTAAAAAGGCGAAACGGGATACACAACGCCCCCCGTTACCGCACATCTCCACCTCCCCGCCATCGGCGTTAAAAAACCGCCATCCGAAGTCGTACTGGGCCGAAGGGGTCACAAAAATGACCCCGTCAGCCCCCACAGATACCCGTCTGCGGCAGATGCGTTTCACATATTGGCCCATTTTTGCATCCTCCACCGCCCCTTCGCGATTATCAATGAGGATGAAGTCATTGCCGCTGCCGTTCATTTTCCAGAATTCAACCGGTTTCATGGGTTTCCTCTGACTCCTGCATGATCGCTGGACCCTGACCACTGAGAAATTCAGGAATATATTCCCCCCGGATCAGGTCTTCAAACTCCTCCCGTTCCCGAATGGTATAAAAATCTCCTTTCCGCACCATGACCTCACAGACCCTGGGCCTGGAATTGTAGGTGGAAGACATGCTGAAGCCGTATGCACCGGCACTCATGATGGCCATCAAATCCCCGGGTTTGAATGCCGACACTTCTCTATTTTTGGCCAGAAAATCACCGGTTTCGCAAATAGGTCCCACGATGTCTGCGGTTACGGTTTTCCTGTCATGCATGATCACCGGCTGAATGCCGTGATAAGACCCGTACAGGCTGGGCCGCATGAGATCGTTCATAGCCGCATCCACCACAAAAAAAGTCTTTTCTCCTGTGTGTTTGGTATACACCACGCGGGTCACCAGAATACCCGCATTTCCCACGATGACCCGTCCCGGTTCCAGGATGAGGGTCAGGTCCACTTCTCCCAGCTCGCTTTCAATGGCATGGGCGTACTCCTGCGGATGGGGCGGGGTTTCATCAGCGTAGGTAATCCCCAGTCCTCCGCCCAGGTCCAGATATCGGATGGAGATGCCCTGCGCTGCCAATTGTGTCATAAAATCCTTAAGCTTCCTGAGCGCCTCCACAAAGGGACTTACCTGGGTCAACTGGGATCCGATATGGCATGACACCCCGATGACCTCCACCCCCTTGAGCTCAGCGGCCATGGCGTATTGCTCCAGGGCCCCCGCCATGTCAATACCGAATTTATTTTCCTTAAGGCCGGTGGATACGTAGGGGTGGGTCCCGGGGTCCACGTCCGGATTCACCCTGATGGACACACGGGCCTGTTTGCCGAGGGTGTCAGCCACCTCATTCAATAAGAAAAGCTCCTGGGATGATTCCACATTGAACATCAGGATCCCTGAATTCAGGGCATAGGCCAGATCCACAGCCCCTTTGCCCACGCCTGAATAGACAATCTTACGGGGATTTACGCCCGCTTTCAAGGCCCGGTAGAGTTCTCCTGCAGAAACGATATCCACCCCCCCGCCCTGGGCGGCGAAGAGGGACAGGATGGCCAGGTTGGAGTTGGATTTCATGGAGAAACAGGTAAGGTGTTTCATATTTGAAAACGCACCATCAAAGGCCTCAAAATGACGTTTCAGCGTGGCATGGGAATAAAGATAGAAGGGAGTGCCCACGGCCCGGGCAATATCCAGCACCGGCACATCTTCGCAATACAGTGCGTCATTTATATAATGAAAATGATGCATACCCTCCTCTGTGATTTCACCTGCGATCCCGATCCGGTCAGTCAGGGATCCTGAGCTTGACCCGCTTCGAAGGGGGACCTTGGGCGCCCTGTTTGCCCACCAACCGAACGCGAAAAAAATGGATCCCCGGGGTTTTGATCTCCGGAACCTCACATTGAAATCCATCCTGCCGGATCACCGGGTCCTGAACGGCCTTCCGTTTCACCCACTTGACCGGACACCCCTCACAGGGCGGAGCTTCCAGGGGATAGTGGGCGTGATAGATCACGCACCCTGTAATAGGGGGTGAATCCGCTTGTACCCCGGGGACGCGGCCGGTCAGAAGTACCCCCTCATCCTCAAACTCCCCGTGCAGATCCTCCACGCGCGGGAGCGGCGTATTTTCGGGGAGAAAAGGGGGCGCTTTTTTGCCGCAGCCCGAGTGCGCCAGCAGGATCAAACCCACCGGAACCCATAAGAATATCCAAGCCCGTTTCAATTGCTCAGCTCCGCTTTGGCCTTGCGGACGGCCTCCTCGACCCTCTCCTGAGCCGTTCCACCCACCCCCTTTTTCCGATCCGGCGATATAGAGGGATTGAGCCACTGGTAGACATCTTTGTCAACCTGCCTGTAGAACGTCTTCATCTCCTTGATGGATAGTTCCTGGAGTTCCTTTCCCTGGTCCATGGCAAACAGCACCATTTTTCCCACCACTTCATGGGCATCGCGAAAGGTGGATCCCTTTACGACCAGGTAGTCGGCAAGATCCGTAGCCACCAGATACCCTTTTCCCGCTGCTTCCCTTAACCGTTCCTCCTTAAACGAGATCTGGCCCAGAAGTCGTCCCATAACCTCAAGGCAGATATGGACCGTATCGGCACTATCAAACAAGGCCTCCTTGTCCTCCTGCATATCTTTATTGTAGCTCAAGGGCAGGCCTTTCATGGTGGTCAGCAGGCCCATGAGATTCCCATAGACCCTGCCGGTTTTTCCCCGGATGAGTTCCGGAAGATCCGGGTTCTTCTTCTGGGGCATCATACTGCTTCCGGTGCAAAAGGCGTCCGAGATTTCCACAAAACCGAATTCCGCACTGGACCATATGACCAACTCCTCGCTCAGTCGGCTCAAGTGCATCATCACGGTGGCGGCATTGAATAAAAATTCCAGGGCAAAATCCCGATCACTTACCGCGTCCATGCTGTTTTCGGACACGGTCTCAAATCCCAGTTCCCGGGCCACCATCCCTCGGTCCAGATCAAAGGTGGATCCTGCCAGCGCGGCGCTGCCCAGGGGCAGGACATTTACTCGAATGAGGCTTTCCTCAAACCGGTTTCGATCCCGTTTGAGCATCTCATAATATGCCATCATATGATGACTCAAGCGGACCGGCTGGGCCCGTTGCAGGTGGGTAAACCCGGGCATGATCACGTGCAGGTTGTTTTCCGCCAGCCCCACCAGGACCCGTTGAGTTTCCTTAACGAGGCCGATCACCCGGTAAATGGCATCCCGCACATACAGGCGAACATCCAGCGCCACCTGATCATTCCGGCTCCGACCGGTGTGAAGTTTCTCCCCCAAGGCCCCAATCTGACCCACCAGGGTCTTTTCCACCAGGCTGTGGATATCTTCATATTCGTCTTCGAAGGGCAGATCTCCATGATCCAGTTCCCGTTTGATGCCCCCTAGGTTTTCCTGGATCTTGGAACATTCGTCATCCGTGATGATGCCCTGTTTGGCCAGCATCCGGCAATGGGCCATACTCCCGTCGATGTCATACGCATAAAGCCGGCGATCAAACCCTATGGAGGCGTTAAACGCGTTGACCAGCGCATCCGTCTCCTGACTGAATCGACCTCCCCAGACCTTTTTACCCATACTTGAGCCCTTTGTATCTGCGTATTTGAAAACAGAGGGTCAGACCGTAAATCCGCTTTTTGGTTTAGGATGTCTTCCGCTTCTCCGCCAGCAGTTTGGCGATCTTGAGCCGAAGACCGTTAAGCCGGATAAATCCTTCGGCATCACCCTGATGGTAAACCTCATCCCCTTCAAAGGTCGCAAAATCGGGATCATACAAACCGGTCTCGGATTTCCGTCCCACCACCATACAATTTCCCTTGTACAGTTTGAGGCGCACCACCCCGTTAACGCCCTGCTGAGCCGTATCCATGAGGCCTTGCAACATCTCCCGCTCCGGGGAAAACCAATAGCCGTTATAAATCAATTCCGCATACCTGGGTATCAGCCCGTCGCGGATGTGCATGATTTCCCGATCCATGGTGATGGATTCCACGGCCACGTGGGCGGCTCGAAGTATGGTTCCTCCCGGGGTCTCGTATACGCCCCTTGATTTCATGCCCACAAAACGATTCTCCACCATATCCACCCGCCCGATCCCGTTTCTGCCCCCTAAGTCATTGCAATGGGCCAGAAGCGTTGCAGGCGACAGGGTCTCCCCGTCCACCGTGACCGGATTGCCCGCCTCAAAGCCGATCTCCACATAGGTGGCTGCATCCGGGGCCCGCTCCGGTGATACACTCAGGACAAACATCTCCTCTGGCGGCTCGGCCCAGGTATCCTCCAAAATCCCCCCCTCAAAACTGATGTGAAGCAGATTTCTGTCGCTGGAATAGGGCTTCTCCTTGGTCACGGGCACCGGGATGCCCCTGGATCGGGCATAATCCATCAGGTCTTCCCTTCCCCGGAAGTTCCATGTCCGCCATGGGGCAATAATCTTGAGATGGGGATCCAATGCCATAAAGCCCAGTTCGAATCGGACCTGATCATTTCCCTTGCCCGTGGCCCCGTGACTCAGGGCATCCGCCCCCATGGAGTGGGCCACCGCCACCTGCCCCTTGGCAATCAAGGGCCTGGCCAGGGAGGTGCCCAACAGATAGGTGGATTCGTACACCGCATTGGCCCGCAGTGCGGGCCACACAAAATCGTTGACAAAGGCCTCCCTCAGATCCTCCACCACCACATCATCGGCTCCGGTCTCCAGGGCCTTTTCTTTGATACCTTCCAGTTCCCGGCCCTGTCCCAAATCCGCAGCATAGGCTACCACCGGACACTGGTAGGTCTCCTTGAGCCATGCCAGTATGACAGAGGTATCCAGTCCTCCCGAATAGGCCAAAACAATCTTGTTCATCTTTTCAGGCAATGCAGTTCTCCTTCATTCCATATTTCCCCACTAAGGGCACCAAATTCCTGCTCCGTTATTTTCTCCCAGCCGCAGCATCCGTATGCCCGAGGAAGGATATGAAGCCCCCTCACCCTTCCAATACGGCATCCAGCACCGTTATGAGACGGTTGATCTCCCCTTTTTCCACCACGAGCGGCGGAATAAACCGAAGCACCTTCTCCTTGGGCGCATTGATCAGCACCCCCTTATCAAGGCAGCCCTGAACCATCGGTGCCGCGGGTATTTCCAGTTCCACACCCACAATCAGCCCCAAGCCCCGGATCTCTTTGATCACATTGTATTTTCGGGCCAGGTTCTCCAGTCCCTCCTTGAGATACCCGCCCATCTTGGCGGCATGCCTGATCCAACCGTCTTCAAGAAGGCTCTTCAGGACGGCCCTGGACACTGCGGTGACCAAGGGTGTGCCCCCGAAGGTGCTGGCATGGCTTCCCGGACCAAATGCCGGGTTCAACGCTTCGGTGGCCAGCATGGCCCCGATGGGGAGCCCATTGCCCAGGGCCTTGGCCAGGGTCATGATATCCGGCGCTATATCGTAGTGCTGGTGGGCAAAGAGTTTTCCGGTCCTCCCCATACCCACCTGGACCTCGTCAAAGATAAGCAGCACCTCTTTTTGATCGCACAGTTCCCGTACGCCCTTCAGATAACCGGGATCCGGGACCACCACTCCGCCCTCACCCTGGATCGGTTCCAGCATGACCGCACATACAGATGTGTCCACCGCCTGGTTCAGTGCGGGAAGATCATTAAAGGGCACAAACCGAAACCCCTGCAGCAGGGGGTCATATCCGGTCTGAATCTTGGCCTGCCCAGTGGCTGACAGGGTGGCCATGGTACGGCCGTGAAACGAATTGTGCATGGAGATGATGGTATGCCGGTCCGGACCGAACCGCTCACCGGCATATCGCCTGGCCAGTTTGATGGCCGCTTCATTGGCCTCTGCCCCGCTGTTACAGAAAAAAACCCGGTCCGCAAATGCGTTTTCCACCAGAATCGCGGCCAGTTCGGTCTGAGGTCGAGTATAATACAGATTGGACACATGCACCAGTCGCCTGGCCTGGTCCTCCAAAGCGCGGGTCACCACTGGCGAGCTGTGCCCCAGGGCACACACCGCGATCCCACCCACAAAATCCAGATATTCCTTTTCCTGGTCATCCCAGACCCGGCACCCTTCCCCTCGGACCAAGGTGATGGGAAAACGGCCATAGGTCTGAAACATGACCCGGTCCGCAAGACTCTGGGTGGTTTCCTGTTCGACATTATCACTCATGTATGCACCTCGTCCATAATTGCAGGTTCCATATTGGACGTTGGAAGTTCAGTGTTCGACGTTTTTTTAATCCTTAATGCACAATCTCCGTACCCACACCCACCCGGGTAAAAATCTCCAATAAGATGGCGTGTCCCTCCCTGCCGTCGATGATATGAGCCTTACCCACGCCATCGGCCAGGGCATTCAGGCAGCAGTTCACCTTGGGGATCATTCCCCCGGCGATGGTTCCTGCGCCCATCAACTCCCGGGCCTCTTTCATCTTGAGGGTGGAAATCAACTCCCCTCTTTGGTTAAGGACTCCTTCTGTATCCGTCAGGAGGATAAGTTTCCTGGCGTTGAGGGCTGAGGCTACCTGGCCGGCCACCACATCCGCATTGATGTTGTATGTTTCGCCTTCACTCCCCGATCCCACCGGGGCGATCACCGGAATGAACTCGCTCTCCATGAGGCGCCGCAAAATAGCGGTATCCACGGCCGTAATCTCCCCCACCATGCCCATATCGATGAGCTCAGGGGCGCTGTCCTGGTCTCGTTGCTTAAGATATTTCATCTGCTTGGCGGAAATCAGGCCGCCGTCCTTGCCTGAAAGCCCCACCGCACTGCCGCCGTTATGATTGATAAGGGCAACAATCTCCTTGTTCACCTTTCCCACCAGGACCATCTCCACCACATCCATGGTCTGGCGATCCGTCACCCGCATCCCGTCCACGAATTCCGACTCGATGGACAATTTGTGCAGAAAATCCCCGATCTGCGGTCCACCGCCGTGCACCACCACCGGATTCATGCCCACATATTTCATCAGGATGATGTCCAGGGCGAAATCCCGCTTCAAGGTCTCGTCCACCATGGCATGACCGCCGTATTTCACCACAATGGTAGCCTGGTTAAACCGGCGAATATAGGGAAGGGCCTCGATAAGGACCTGAGCCCGCTCTTTGGAAGTCATCTCCATTTTTTGCACACCGTTTACAGGATATATCTGCTGAGGTTTTCGTCTTCCAGGATCTCCTCCAATTTTTCCGTCACATAGGCCTTGCTGATGGTGACCTGCTCTGTCTCCATGTCCGGGGCCTCGAAGGAGATCTCGTCCACCAGCTTTTCCATGACCGTATGCAGCCGTCGGGCACCGATATTCTCCATCCGTTCGTTGACCTTGCTGGCCATGTCGGCGATCTCGCGCACCGCCGGGTCCTGGAACACTAATTCAATGCCTTCCGTGGCCAGCAGGGCCTTATACTGGGTGATGAGTGCGTTTTTGGGCTCCAGAAGGATCCGGATGAAATCCGCCATGGACAGTGAATCCAGTTCCACCCGGATGGGGAACCTGCCCTGAAGTTCAGGGAGCAGGTCCGACGGTTTGCTGACATTGAAGGCCCCGGCTGCAATGAACAGGATATGATCGGTCTTCACCATCCCGTACTTGGTGGCCACGGTAGACCCCTCCACGATGGGAAGCAGGTCCCGCTGAACCCCTTCACGGGAAACGTCAGGCCCCTGCCCTGATTCGGAACCCGCTACCTTGTCCAGTTCGTCCAAAAAGATGATCCCGTTTTGTTCGGTGATCCGAACGGCCTTTTCCACCACCTTATCCATGTCGATGAGCCGCTGGGATTCTTCCAGAAAAAGGATGTCCATGGCCTCGGGAATTTTGACCCGCCGCTTCTTTTTTTTGGATGGAAAAATATTGCCGAACATCTCTTTTACATTGAATTCCATCTCCTCCAAACCCGCATTGGAAAAAATCTCCACCATGGGGGCGGCATTGCTGTTGACCTCCAGCTCCACATAGCGTTTATCCAGTTTTCCGTTTCTGAGCATGCGCCTGAGCTTTTCACGGGTGGAAGAAGAAACCTCCATCTTATCCGACTTATCAGACTTCACCACTTCCAGGATCCGTTCCTTCTCTCCGTCCTCTTCTTCCTGGGTCTCCTCGCTCTTTTTGGGCAGAAGGATATCCAAGAGCCGCTCCTCTGCAAGCTCCCGGGCCTTGGGTTTGACCAATTCCTGTTCATCCTTTTTGGCCATATTCACGGCCAGTTCCGTGAGGTCTCGGACCATGGATTCCACATCCCGGCCCACATAGCCCACCTCTGTAAACTTGGTGGCCTCCACCTTGAGAAAAGGGGAATTGGCCAGTTTCGCCAGTCGTCTCGCGATTTCGGTTTTACCCACGCCGGTAGGCCCCATCATGATGATATTTTTGGGCGCGATTTCATCCCTCAGTTCCTTGGCAACCTGCTGTCGCCGCCACCGGTTTCTCAGAGCGATGGCCACGGATCGTTTGGCTTCATCCTGCCCAATAATATATTTATCCAACTCGGCCACGATCTCCCTCGGTGTCAGGACCTCATTGGACATATCTTTTTCTTCCGCCTCATTTTCCATTCTTACCTCATCAGCCCAGAAACCAGATTTTTCCATTCTAATCGTTCTGCACGTCATCCAGGGTTAAGACCGTAATCTCATCGTTTGTATACAGGCATATGGAGGCCGCGATCCGCATGGATTCCTCGGCAATTCGATCCCCATCCAGATTGGAATGGGCCACCAGGGCCCTGGCTGCGGCCACTGCAAAAGGTCCGCCCGATCCAATGGCGGCTACTGATTCATCCGGTTCTATCACATCCCCGGTGCCGGAAATAATCAGCAGATGGTCTTGATCCATGGCCAAAAGAAGGGCCTCCAGCCTTCTCAGAATTTTATCGGTTCTCCAGTCCTTGGCCAGTTCCACCGCCGCCCGCTGCAGGTTCCCATTATAGGACTCCAGTTTTCCTTCCAGCCGCTCAAAAAGGTTGAAGGCATCGGCCGAAGTCCCTGCAAATCCCACCAGGACCCGATCCTTATACATATAGCGGACCTTGGTGGCGTGGTGTTTCATGATGGTCTCCCCCAGGGTTACCTGGCCATCTCCGGCCATCACGCTCTTTCCCGCTTTCCGGACTGCGAGGATAGTCGTCGCCCTTATCTTTCCCCAATACGGATTGCTCATCTCAATACTCCCCATTTGCCCCTTCGTCCGGGTGCCAATCCCCATGGCCTAACTTCGGGGATGGGCCTTATCATAGACCTCGGTCAACCTGTCCAGGCTCACATGGGTATATCTCTGGGTACTGGTTAGACTCTTGTGTCCCAACAATTCCTGAACGCTTCGAAGGTCCGCACCCCCGTCCAGCATGTGCGTGGCGAATGTATGCCGCAAGGAATGGGTGCTGATGGCCCCGAGTCCCATTCCTTTGGTATATCGGCTGATGATCCGTCCGATGCTCCGGGTGGAAAGTCGCCCTCCCCTGAAATTGATAAACAGGGGGCTGTCCTGAGACAGTCCATCCGTGCCGTGTCTTAAGTGAGGGGTGGCCTCTAAGTATGCCTTCACCGCCAGCAGGGCCTGACGTCCCACCGGAATGATCCGCTCTTTGCGCCCCTTGCCCATCACCCGGATCAAACGCTGGTCGAAATCAATGCTCGAGAGATTCATCCCCTCCAATTCCTGGGCCCTTATACCGCAGGAATAAAGAACCTCCAGGATAGCCAGGTCCCTCAGCCCCAGAGGGTTCTTCTGATCAGGCCTTTCCAGCAGCCTGAACATGTGGTCCACTGGCAGATACCCAGGGATGTATTTCTCCAGCTTTGGTGCTGCGATCTCTCCTACCGGGGCCCCTTCAATGAACCCCTCCCTCTCCAGGAAGCGGAACAATGAGCGAAGTGCGGAGAGCTTGCGGGCAATGGAGCTTCGCTTCAGCTTCCCATAAAGGCTGCCCAGATACTGTCTTACCACCAAGGCATTGACCGCCTCCACCTCGGGCTGGCCCCTGTTTTGTGTTGGCGCCCCTTTGGGCCCGAGGGTCAGAAATGCCAGAAATTGGCCCAGGTCGATCCGGTAATTCCGCACCGTGTGTTCGGAATAGCCCTTCTGATCCCTGAGGTATGCCAGAAAAAGATCTATGGCGGTGCTCATCAACAAACCGGCATCACTCCGTAACCCCTCAAGTGTACCCATCCTTCCTGCAAACATCGATTATAAACTTAATAGCATAACACATTTATTGAAATTGGCAATTAAAAATTTCCCAGGAAAATTCTTGGCTTGACTTTGATTCACCTGTTAATATAGTTTTTTCCCCATCTCATTACGGATAGCGGGAAACGCGCCAAATTTCGATTAGGAAAGGGTTTATTATGGAAAAAAGCAATGAACAACTCAGAAACGTGGCCCTGATCGCCCATGGGGGCTCAGGCAAGACCTCTTTGGCAGAGGCGATGCTCTTTAACGGCAAGGCCACCACACGGATGGGCAAAGTAGATGATGGGACATCCAACCTCGATTTTGAACCGGAAGAGATCAAACGGCAGACTACCCTGACCACCGCCTTTCATCATCTTGACTGGAAAAAAATCAGCATCAATATCATCGACACCCCCGGGGATGATAATTTCATATCAGACACCAAGCTGTCGCTCCAGGCAGCCGACGGCGCCATCGTGGTCATCGACGCCACGGCAGGCGTCAAAGTGGGTACGGAAAAGGTATGGTCCTTTGCCGACGAACAGCAACTCCCCAAGATCGTCTTCGTTAACCGAATGGACCGGGAGCGGGCCGACTTTTATCAGACCTTGGAAATGGTCTCCCAAAATTTCGAGACCAATGCGACCCCTATCTTTCTGCCCATCGGGGCGGAGGATAAATTTGCCGGGGTGGTGGATCTCATCAAAATGAAGGCCTATACCTACAAAAAGGATGGTAGCGGGGCCTTTGACACTGGAGATATCCCCTCCGATATGACGGAAATCGTGACCGAATGGCGGGAAAAAATGGTTGAAAATACCGTGGAAGCCAACGATGACCTCATGGAAAAATATCTGGAAGGGGAAACCCTCTCTGACCAGGAAATCGAGGAAACCCTGGTCCAGGGCATAAAGTCCGGCACACTGATTCCGGTGGCCTGTGGTTCGGCCCTGTTGAACATGGGCATCATACACCTGATGAACCTGGTCATTGAAAATTTTCCCTCGCCTCTGGAGAGACCGCCCAAAAAGGGGGTGGTACCGGGGGGAGAAGAAGTGATCGAGCGGGAGCCCTCGCCTGATGCGCCCTTTTCCGCCCTGGTGTTCAAAACCGTCGCCGACCCTTTTGCAGGGAAACTGACCATTATGCGGGTCTTCTCAGGGACTTTAAACCCGGATGCCAGCGTGTATAACCCCAATAAGGAGACTAAGGAAAAGCTGGGCAATCTGCTTCAGATGGAGGGGAAGAAACAACAGCCCATGACCACGGCAGGTCCCGGAGACATTGTGGCCGTGGCCAAATTAAAGGAAACCGCCACCGGAGACACGCTCTGTGCAATCAATGAGCCCATTATGTATCAGCCGGCCGAGGTCATCCCCCCGGTGATATCCTATGCCGTGGAGGCCAAGGTCAAAGGGAGTGAAGATAAGGTCTTCACTTCTTTTGCCAGGCTCCTGGAAGAAGATCCCACCCTTAAGCTGGAAAGGGATCCACACACCGGTGAGGTGATCCTGTCCGGAACCGGTCAGCTGCACCTGGAAGCCACCTGTGAAAAGCTGAACCGAAAATTCGGAGTTGAAGTCAATCTCAACCCGGTCAAGGTTCCTTACCGGGAAACCATCAAAAAGCCTGCCAAGGGCATCGTCTACCGCCACAAGAAGCAATCCGGCGGAAGGGGTCAGTTCGCTGAGGTGCACTTTGACGTCTTTCCACTGGAGCCGGATACGGGATTTGAGTTCGAAGAGGCCTTAACCGGCATGAATGTTCCCCGGAATTTTGTGCCGGCGGTGGAAAAAGGCCTGAATGAGGCCATGGAAAGCGGCCCCTTGGCCGGTTATCCGGTGGTGGATCTCAAGGTGCGCTTCTACGACGGCAAATCCCATGAGGTGGACTCATCGGAAATGGCCTTCAAAATGGCGGCTATCATGTGTCTGAGAAAGGCTATGGAAGCAGCCAATCCCATTTTGCTGGAGCCCATCGTGCAGCTGGAAATCACCGTTCCCGAAGAGGTGATGGGAGATGTGATGGGTGATCTCAACGGCCGGCGGGGCCGGGTTATGGGAATGGACGCCCAGGGAAAATACCAAATCATCAAGGCCCAGGCCCCCCTGTCCGAGGTCCTGACCTATGCCCTGGATCTCAACTCCATGTCAGGGGGGCGCGGCACCTTTCGAATGGAACAGTCGCATTATGAAGAACTGCCTGCACAACTTACGGACAAGGTCATTGCTGCAGCAAAGGAAAAAGAGGAATAGACGCCATTTAAAAACCACTTCATCTGTATGGATATCCCATGGATACACCTGACACCCGAGCCGGCGTTCTGACCATCAGCGACAAGGGCGCCCAGGGGTTGCGGGCGGATGAGAGCGGCGAACGAATTGCCAGTATGCTTCGCGACCAGGGAAT
>JAWLET010000203.1:0-5148 GCA_041685955.1 Desulfobacteraceae bacterium
ACGAAAAAGGTAAAGGAGAAGCTTCTGAATTATGACGACCAAGATGCTCATCAATGCGGTGGAACCCGAAGAGTATAGAATCGCGGTCATACAGGATGGCCTGCTGGACGGCTTTTATTTTCAACCTGCTTCCGCGGAACAGAAGACCGGAAATATCTACAAGGGTGTGGTGGAGCGGGTGGAACCCAGCCTGCAGGCCTGTTTTGTCAATTACGGGAACGAGAAAAACGGGTTTCTGTCGGCCGGTGACATTCATCCGGAATACTACCAGGGTACGGCGGAAACCCCAAAGGATCAGGCCATACCGCCCATTGAAAAGGTGTTGAGAAAGGGCCAGGAACTTCTGGTCCAGGTGACCCGGGAGATGCCGGGACACAAGGGGGCCCAGCTGACCACCTATCTCTCCATTGCCAGCAGATACCTCGTGCTGATGCCCGGGAGCAAGGGCGGGGTCTCAAAGAAGATCGAGGACGAAGGAGAACGGCTCAGGCTCAAGGACATCATGAGCAAGTTTAATATCCCGGAAGGGATCGGTTACATTGTGAGAACCGCGGCCTATAAACAGAGTAAGCGGGAACTCTCCAGGGATCTCAATGGACTCTTGAGAATCTGGAAAGAGATCCGCAAAAAAGTAAAAGACGTACCTGCTTATTCTCTGATACACAAGGAACAGGATGTGTGCCTGAGGACCCTGAGGGACTATTTCACCGGGGATGTCAGCGAAGTGCTCGTGGATGACAAGGAAACCTTTACCAAGGTAAAGGACTACATGAAAATCATCTCTCCCAGGCATCAGCGCAGGGTCAAACTGTACAAAGAGAAACGTCCCATCTTTGCCCAGTATGAGGTGGAAAAACAGATTGAATCCGTATATCAGAGTCGGGTGGGGCTGGAATCAGGGGGCTCCATCGTTATTGATCCCACAGAGGCAATGATCTCCATTGATGTGAATTCGGGGCGGGGTAAGGGGAGCAAGGATGTGGAGACCACCGCGTACCGGACCAACCTGGAGGCGGCCAGGGAGATCGCCCGGCAACTCAGGCTCAGGGATATGGGCGGGCTCGTGGTGATCGATTTTATCGACATGAGGGAAAAGAAACACAACCGGGAAGTGGAAAAGCGGTTCAAGGACGAAACCCGGCACGACCGAGCCAAGATCAGTATGTCCAACATATCCAGATTCGGACTTCTCGAATTGTCGAGACAGCGGCTGCGGCCTTCTCTGGAGTCCCTCAGCTATCAGACCTGCGCTTATTGCGAGGGCCGGGGCTTGGTGCCGTCACTGGAAACCGCGTCTCTCTCCTTTTTACGTCAGATCCGTATGGGGGTTTCCAGAAAAGGAATCAAATCCGTGAAGGGATTGCTGCCTGTGGAAGTGGCCACCTATCTTCAGAACAAAAAGCGCAAGGAGCTGGCACAGCTGGAATCGAGATTCGGCTTTAATATTTTCCTGGAAGGGGACCCCGCCATCCCCCTGGGCGGGGGAAACCTGGAATTCATAAAGGAGGATACCGGCTGAATCATAGCGTCTCATGTTTAACAATATCATCTACTTTGTCGTTGTCCTCCTGATATTCAATATCAGTTATCCTGAAACCCCGCCCGACGATTCTCTTTGGCATTCTCTCCTGATGCTTTTTCTTTCCTGGGCGATGTTTGCCCTCTACTGCAAAAGTGCATTCAGTTCCCTTCTAAAAAAAGCGGATGCAGGTTTGCTCCGAGGTGCAGGGGAGTTAACCGGGCATTACCAGCGATTGAACGTCAGGCTCTCCATCCTGGCTATTTTTTTATTTGCCCTGGCCGTATACCTCTTTAACCTTAGGTACTGGCTGAATTTGATTCCCGGATTTGGCCCCTTTTCCGTGCTTCAGGGAAGTGCGGCACTGGCCCTGTTTTTGTTTTATCTCAGCACCATCTGGTTTTTTGGGTTTCCTGTCTACAAAAGAAATTTTGAGGCGTCCATCACCAGGGGCGCCTTTATCCGGTCCAATCTCAAATTCAATCTGCCCATCTTGTTTCCGTGGCTGATCCTGTCACTGGTCTATGATCTGCTGGCCCTCAGTCCCTGGGCCGCGCCGGGTGGGTTCTTGAATACGGTTTACGGGCAGATGATCTTTTTTGTGGGTTTCATCGCCCTGCTGATGACGGTGATGCCCAAGGTTATTCAATACTGGTGGGGATGCCGACCCCTGCCGTCCTCCGGAAAAGGAGATGCCCTGAAGGCCTTTCTCCGTGAAAAGGGATTCCGGTACCGTGATCTTCTCCGGTGGCCCATCTTCGAGGGCCGGATGATGACGGCTGGAATCATGGGGATGGTGTCGAGATACCGATATGTGCTCGTCACCGATGCCCTGATGGAGTACCTGAGTGTGGATGAACTCAAGGCGGTGCTGGCCCATGAGATGGGACATGCAAAATACAGGCACCTGGTGTTTTATATCCTTTTTTTTGTGGGGTTTATGGGGCTTTCTCTGGGGTTGTCTGATCTGTATCTCTATTTTGTCTATTCTCAGCCCTTTCTAATGAATCTTTTGTCTGAAGGAGACACTTTTTCAGTGACGCTGTTTTATCTGCTTATCACGGTACCCATGCTGGCCACCCTGCTGGTCTATTTCAGATACCTCATGGGCTTTTTTATGCGGAACTTTGAACGGCAGGCCGATCTTTATTCCGCGGTGACCATGGGCACTCCCGCTCTCACCATCAGCGCTTTGGAAAAAATCGCGTTTCTCAGCGGGAAGATTCGAGATGTGCCCAGTTGGCACCACTTCAGCATCCGGCAACGGGTGGACTGCCTGTGGCGGTCTTTACACGAGCCCGGCCTCATCAAGCGGCATAACCGCTTTGTGCTTACCGCTTTTCTGGTTTACCTGGTTTTCATCTCTTTTTCGGTGTATATGTTGAATTTCGGACCCGTGAAGACGTACATCACCCATGGGTTGATTGAGAAGGCCTTACTGGAGCAGATACGCCACGGCCCTTCAGACCTCGGACCTTATTTGAATCTGGCCATGCTGTACCAGAAAATGGGAAAGGATCAGAAGAGCCGCAGGCTTTACGAGCATATCATTGATATACAACCCGGGCACCCGGTGGCCCTGAACAACCTGGCCTGGCTCCTGGCGACCACCCCGGATGAAACCCTCAGAGATCCAGTTCGCGCTATTGAACTGGCCAAACAGGCTGTGGCCCTTGAGTCCTCCCCGGGATTTTTGGATACTCTGGCCGAGGCTTACTATAAAAACGGGCAGACAGCCCGGGCCGTAAAGACCATTCGAAAGGCTATTGCCGCGGCAAAGGAGAACCGGGACTATTATGAAAGTCAGCTGAAGCGGTTTTTGGCCGGGGAAGATTCGCCTTAAGGCTTCTACTCCCCTGGGACGGGCCGGATCAGCCGATTCTTTGCTTGACCCTGTCCCCATGCTTGTGGGATCCTTACTATTTCAGTGCCTTGGTTGGTAACTTCTACCCAAACTGTGAAGATGTTTTATGTCGTTTCACTCATCCGATTGATTAGTCCGCCGCAGGCGGATTCAGGCGTCTCAAAATCCTGAAAATCATAACCTGGCCTGTTGAGCATGAAAAAAGGGATCCTTCAAGCTGTTTTGGTGTTATCGCTTCTGGCTTTGTTCGGGGGAATCTACCTGGTGGGCCAGCATATTCTCAGCTTGCCGTTTGCGGCCACCAACAAGTCCCTACATGAGGCGGATTCTGCGCTTACCCTCGATTTTCTGATCCCCGCCGGTACCTATCTCGATGAGGACCTGACTATCGCGGAAGTTATTCGACTGCGATTCAAAAAACAAAGCGATCCTTTTGAAGAATTGCTTCGGACCGTATGTGCCCCCATTCCGGTTGGCTACAAATTTCTGGCAAATGTGCTCCTGTTCTGCTTCTGGACCTTGTGCTGCCTGACTCTTTTCAGGGTATTTACCTTTATGGGCTACGGCCGTGCCTTGCGGGGGAGCCTTTTTTTCGGAGGGATTGCCTACTATTTCATGCCGGATATAATGCCGGGAAAGCTTGACGACACGGTATTTCTGCTGTTTCCGGTGCTTATTATATTGCTGCGATTTTACGCGGTTCGGCGGAAAAACCGAAAGGTGTTCAAAAAAGAGTAAGAGGAGGCCGGGTTATGTTCCCCGGACCATCACGGCCAATCCCAAAACAACCCTCTTTGGCCCTCCTGGAGCATTTGGCCGAGCATTCACAGACCGAGGTGATCGCCTTTTATGTGGAAGGGTTTGACCAAAACGGGGGCCTTGAGTTTGTTCGGTCCGCCAGCCGGTGCCCCAAACCGGTTATCGTATTCAAGTCAGGAAGAAGTCCGGAAGGGAGCCGGGCCGTTTCCAGCCATACCGCCTCTCTTGCCGGGGACTATCAGATTTTTTCCAAAGTGCTTTCCCAGTATGGAATCGTGGAGGCCCGCACCCAGTTTGAGCTGGTATCCTTCTGCGGGTCCCTCAGCCGCTATCAAACCCCCATAGAGGGGCGGGTGGGGATCATTACCTTGAGCGGTGGACACGGGGCGGTGGCCGTGGATTTATGCAGGGCGCATGGGCTTCGCGTCCCCCCACTTTCCAAGGGGTTGCAAACAGAAATACGAAAAGCGTTGTCCCCGAGTATTCAGGACATTGCGTCCCTGGGCAATCCGGTGGATCTGACCGGGAGCGTGGTGGACGATGATTTTGTGGTGGCCGCTGAAACCCTGAGCCGGTCGCCGGAGATCGATTGTATTATCCTCCTGGTCTTGCCCTATGCACCGGGCACCACCTCGGATCTGGGGGCCAGGCTCAGTCGGGTCTACCAGAGAGAGGGCACCCCCTTGATGGCGTATGTGCCCCATGTGGAAAAATACCGGATGCTTATCGACGGGTTTGAACTGAATCGTGTGCCGGTGTCTCCGGCCATTGAGGGGGCCGTGATGATGGCCGAGGCCCTGAGGCGGTATCAAAAACAAAGTGTAAAGTGAGCTAAAGTGACTAAAGTTTGAAGTAGGCTAAATAGCCGATTTTGTGTGGAATAGAACCATGATGATCAACCAAGGGTTTTGCCTATGAAGATCCTTAAAGCGCGCTGTGCAAAAGGGGCTGAATCGGCACAGGGGCTGCCCGTGATTATTGATGTGTTCCGGGCCTTTTCCTGTGC
>JAWLET010000204.1:0-5140 GCA_041685955.1 Desulfobacteraceae bacterium
CCTGCGGGCGGAGGGGGCAAAACCTGATGAGACGGCCCGGGCCATAGAGTGCCGACAAATTCCAGGAGCAGGCGAATGAGAATACCAAAATCATGGGTACTGTTATGGGCCTTTGCAGGGGGGATCCTGTTGATCCCCCTTGCCTGGAGCGGGGAGGAAAGTGCAATGGGTAAAGATTCAGAAAAGGTGGTCAGAAAGGCCCACGGGGCAGGAAGGTGGTACCCGGGGAAGAAGAGTGAACTGAAAGACATGGTCCAAGGGTACATTAAGGCGGCCAAGGCGTTCCAGGTGCCGGGGGTCATCGTGGGGGCCATCGCACCCCATGCCGGGTATGTTTATTCCGGAGGAATAGCCGGATATACCTTTCGGGCCATTCGGGACCATGCGGCTGCAGGGCATAAACCGGACACGGTGGTGGTCCTGGGCCTGAGCCATCGAGCCGGGTTTTCGGGTGTGGCCCTGATGGACGGCGATGCCATACAAACCCCCCTGGGGGAGGCCCCCTTAGACAGGGAATCGGCCCAGGCACTGACGGCAGCAAGCCCACGCGTATTTTTCGACTATACCCCGCACAGGGGTGAGCATTCAGCTGAAAACGAGATCCCGTTTGTCCAGGCGGCACTGCCGGGGGTGGCACTGGTGGTGGGGATCATGGGAGATCATGATCCCCGGACCATCGATGATCTCGTACAGGCACTGACAGCCCTTGCCCAAGAAAAGCAGGTCCTGGTAATCGCCAGCACTGACATGCTGCACGATCCCAACTACGAGCTGGTGACGGACACGGACAGAAAAACCCTGGAAAAAGTCGCTGAAATGGACCATACCGGGCTGGAGCAAAGCTGGGGGCCTTCCCGTCAGATCTTCTGCGGCATCGGACCGGTCCTGGTCACCATGCGCTATGCCGCTTCTTTGGGCTGTAAAAAGGGAACGGTTCTGGCCTACTGTAACAGCGGAGATGAATTCCCGGAAAGCCGCGGCCGCTGGGTGGTGGGATACGGGGCGGCTGTTTTTGCCGTGCCCCAATAAAAACAGGGAAAAAGAACTTGACATAAAATAATGACATGAGATATATTTCGAGTTGAAATATTTTTAGCGCAATTACATTTGGGGTGCAGGGGAAAACACACCTTTGCAGTCCAGTCAACACACAATAAAACTATAATTGTTTCAGGATGATACGTCATGTTAACAGAAAATCAGGAATCTTTCGATGTCGGGTCCGATGATGTACAGGGCCAAATAAAAGAAATCATTCAACTTATTCGAAGACTGGTGAGGGCCAGGGAACTTTATACCAAGGAGTTGATCAGAAAACATCATTTGAGTGCCTCTCAACTCCATTGCATCCTCGTCCTTCATGAGAGGGGGCCTATTTCTCCCTCTCAGATTGCCAAACATATCATGGTCAATTCCAGTACGGTCACCGGGGTCATAGACCGCCTGGAAAACAAGGGGTTTCTGCAGCGGATACGCAACAGTAAAGACCGTCGGGTCATTACCATCACCTTGACCGAAGCAGGGAAGAAACTCGCCATGCACGCACCCCTCCCCATACAAGAACAGATGGTTGAAGGGCTCAAAGGACTCCCCGGCCAGGAAAGAGACAAGATCATTCAGGCACTTCGGAAGCTTACCGGGATGCTGGACATTCAAAATTCCAAACTGCCTGAAAAGTCGTTTACGGTACCCAGCCTGTGACTCAGAGAGTTACCCGAAAGCTCCGCCGGGCATGAGTCCGGTTCAGCGCACCTAAAAACAAGGGGCATAGCGCCGTTAAGACACCCAAAAGAAACATGACCTTATGAACCTCATCCCTTGACAAACAACTGAAAATGTTTTATATGGAAATATTTTATGTCATAATATAACAGGTCGATACAAGCCTGTTTCGGGAATCGGACCCGTTTGACAGCACCCGGGTTGAGATGAAAAGGGTGTTTACAAGGGTCTCAGGGGGGTCCCGCTGCGTGTTGCGGAGCTAAATCCCCCTCATTATCTGAAACCAAACACGGCAAGGAAAAAGGTGAAAACGATGAACGACAAGCAGTTGGAAAAATCAAAATCGCTACTTGGCGACGAAACCGTAAACATGCTCTTCAGGGTGCACGACGACGCCCTGTGGATTCTGGAAAACTTAGGTGTGGGCTGCAAACAGCCCGAGATGCTTCAGGCCTTTCAGCAATATGAGTCAGAGGGCCTCGCATTTACCTATGAAAACAGGGTGTTTGTAACCACGGATCTGGTAAAGCGATGCCTTACCAAAGTCCCGGGGGTAAAGGAGTTTTTTGTACCCTTAAACAGCTTTTTTATCGGCGGAACCGCCCCCTATGTGTATGACGAAGAAGCCGGCACCGGCGGCGTGCCGCCCACCCCGGAACATGTCGCCCGGATTGCTCAAATTGCCCAAAAAAACGATGTCGTATCAGGAATGGGCAGGGGAGTGAAATTGAAGGACGAAGTGGAACAGATGAATATCATGGTCGAGAATTGTGACAAACCATTATACTTCGCCGTAACCTCGGACAAGGCCCTGGCCCGGGCCAAGGAAATCCATGAGGAACGGGGCCGCATCATGATCGTCTTCTGTCTGACCCGGCCCCCTCTCGAGGTGAGTGAGAACTTCTCCGAACACTTTGTAAAGGTGGTGCAGGCGGGATTGCCGGTGTTTATCTCGGCCATGCCCATGGCCGGGATCAGCGCCCCCTTCTGCTACAACGGGGTCCTGGCCATGACCCACGCAGAGGTCCTTTTCGGCATCTGTGCGGCTCAGTTATTGAACGAGGGTATCCCCTGTGTGCATGCCGGATATCCCACCATTGCCGATCCCAGGATCGAATACAATCCCAATTACGGCCTCATCAGTCACAATCTTTTGAACCTTCTCATGAGCCATCTCAATCTCATGCTGGACCTGCCCACCTTCCAGAGCGGGGCCACTACCCATGAAGAACACCCCACGGAGCGGGCCTATGCGGACGCGCGAATGGGACAGGCCCTGTGTAAAAAATACGGGTTCCATATGATCCGGCATCCCTTCGCCTTTCTGAGATACCTCATTGATTTTTCATTTGAAAAACTGGAAAAGGCCATTGAGATCGCAGAGACCGTAACCCCGGAGGACGCCCCTGAGGTGGAGATGCCCGGCTATGATGAACGGGGGATGGAGTCGATTAAACGGATTGGCCTGGGCATGTATATGGAAGATCCCCTCACCACCGCCAATATCGGCAAGGTTTTTGTGGAATGATTTTAAAACAGCTTAACTTTTAAGGAATAATATCAACCAAAAATTCCATTAATTGGAGGTTTATTGTAATGGCAAGTATCTGCGGAATCGTATCACAACACGGAAAAATTGAAGAAGACACCACCAAACCACTGGGTAAGATGATCAAGCTTACCCGTCACCGGGGTCCGGACAATGTCCATGTCAGGACCCTTCCCGACGCCAGGGGTTCGGTGGGCGCCGCTGAAATCAATCTGACCCCCAGGACCACACACTGCACAGCCATCAATGACGATCCTCCCTATATCCTTTTTGACGGGGAGCTGTTCAATGATCGGCCTGAGGGTATGAGCGACCTGGAGCTTTTCAAAGATTACTGGGAAAAGTACGAGCGGGGCTGTTTTTCCCGTCTGGACGGAAGCTTTACCTGTGCGGTGGTGGAAAAGGACGAAGAAGTGATCCTGGCACGGGACCATGTGGGTCCCAGACCGCTTTTTTTCGGGGAGGCGAATCAGCGCTTCTTTTTCTGCTCCGAGATGAAGGGGCTGGCGGATCACATCCCCTTTACTATCCACGAACTGGCCCCGGGTCAGATTTACTCCACCAAAAAGGGGATGAAGGAGTTTGACAAGTTTGAACCTGATATTCCCCAGCTGGGGCATTTTGATGAGGCCGTGAAAACGGTGCGGGACCTGTTGATCGAATCGGTGAAAGAACGGATGGAAGGGGTGAAGGCGGTCTCCCTGAGCGGGGGACTGGACAGCTCCATTATCGCGGCCATCGCCAAAGAGTATAATCCGGATCTGCACCTGTTCACGGTGGCGGTCCAAAGCGCGCCCGGACCGGATCTGGAAAATGCCAAATTGATGGCCGATTTTCTGGGTATGGAGCACCATATCTATGACATCACTGATGAAGATATTGATAATTTCCTGGCGGATGCGGTCTGGTATTTGGAGAGCTTTGACGAGGATTGCATCTCCGGCATTTTGTCCAACTATTATGCCTCCAAGATGGTCAAAAACTACAGCGACGCGGTCCTGGTGGGAGAAGGGGCCGACGAGCTCTTCGGCGGATACAGGATGGTGCTTAAAAACCCCAAGGTCAAAAGCCCGGAACAACGGGAGCGGCTGGCCAAAAAACTGCTGGAAATCGCCTACAACACGGCCCTCAGGAGGCTGGACCGGGCATGGATGGCCAATGCCGTGACCTATAAAACCCCTTTTCTGGATACCAAGGTGGTGGCCTTCTGCGACAGAATCCCCATGGATTGGAAGATTTACGGGGAGAGACAGATCGAGAAATATATCCTGAGAGAGGCCTTCAGGGATATGCTCCCCGAACAGATCGCTGATCGCGAAAAGCTGAGATTCGCCATGGGATCGGGCATGGATGACGTAATGGATGAGATCATCTCTCAGAAAATCGATCCCAATGAAATCAAGCAGAGACCCAAAGCCGCCTATGGGCTGCCGTTTGCGTCTTTCAAGGAGTTGTATTACTACGATGAGTTCCTGAAACAGTTTCCGCCTTCCTATGAGCGGCAGACCATCCGGTGGGACCCATTTAAATAAAAATTGAATAAATGAAGGGAGTTTTCATGTCATTTCCTACACATTGTAAATATATTGTCATCGGGGCTGGAATACACGGCCTCAGTACCGCCTGGCACCTGGGAAAGGCCCTCAAGGCCCAGGGGACCGGCTCGGGCAAGGATGTCCTGGTCATAGACAAGACCGCCATCGGGGCCGGGGCCTCCGGCATTGCCTGCGGGGTCATCCGCAACAATTATTTTCAGCCCGCCATGCGGGAACTCATGGCCCACAGTGTGGCCATATGGGAGGAAGATCGCGAAAAATACGGCTATCATCCGGTGGGGTACATGCAGATATCCCCTGAACCCATGCACGA
>JAWLET010000205.1:0-5111 GCA_041685955.1 Desulfobacteraceae bacterium
AACCCCTGAACCCCTGAACCTCTGAACCTCTGAACCTTAAAACCTTTATACCCTATCTCCGTCTGCCAGACAAGACCAATGGGGTCCATGCCGTATTTTGTAGAAAATGAGACTGTACAAAGAACGTGGGTCGCCAGACGCCATGCTCAGCCCGTGGTGCAGGCGGTTTGTTTTCTCCTGTTGACTGGTTGAATGGAGAACACCCAATAAAAAGAGTTGTATAGGGACCCGAATCTGCGATAAAAAGAAAATCCCTTGCGGCCCATGATGAGGACAAAGACTGTGATGGGTCCGTAGGGGATTCATGTGGACGGACATTCTGCCGTCAATACCAGGGGTTTGTATCCATGTGGTCCAAAGGGGTAAGAGAATCTCAGAATAATACGGGACCGTCTCGCACTGCTCATGAAACCGCGCACATTCAGCGGGTGGCCCTGTATGCCTTTGTGTTGAATCTGGGGCTGGCCGCCTTAAAGGCGCTGATGGCAATCCAGTCCGGCAGCTTGGCCATCACGGCCAGCATGATCGACTCTGGAACGGATTCCATTGCGTCTCTGGCCCTGTGCGCGGGCCTGTGGTTATCCGTAAGAAAAAGTCAGCGGTTTCCCTTGGGGCTGTACAAGATTGAAAACGTGATTTCCGTAATTGTGGCCCTGTTTATTTTCCTGGCCGGGTATGAAATCGCCACCAAGGTCTTCTCCCCTGCCCAGGCGCCCCCCGATATCTCTCTGACCGTATTGGGGTTGATGACGGCCGCCACCCTTGTGACCTTTCTCTTTGGACAGTATGCTCTCAAGGTGGGCAAACAGACCGAATCCCCCAGCCTCAAGGCGGAAGGCCGTCATCGCCAGGCGGACGTGCTCGCCTCGGTGGTGGTGCTGCTTTCGGTCACCCTCAGCTATTTTCATATCCAATTTCAGATTCTCGGCATCACCATCGATCAGATCGCGGCCGCCCTGGTGCTGGTTTTCATCGGCCATGCCGGATGGGAACTGCTTTCAGACGGCATGCGGGTGCTTTTGGATGCCTCCATCGATTTTCAGACCCTGGAGCGGGTCCGCACCCTGATTCTAAAGGAACCGGCGGTGGCCAACATAGAATCCCTGGTGGGCCGGAACGCAGGAAGATTCCGGTTTTTGCAGGCCACTGTGGATCTTCGCACCGACGATCTGAATAGGGCTCACCAGATCAGTGAACGGATCAAGTCCAGAATCTATGAGCAGGTCCCCCATGTGGAAAAGGTATTTCTCCATTATGAACCCCAGAAACGACAACACCTCCGGATCGCCGTGCCTCTCGCCGACAACGCCGGCCGGATTAGCGCCCACTTTGGTGAATCCCCTTATTTTGCGCTTCTGATTTTTCAACTGAGCGATCACCATCTGGAAAGACAGGAGATCGTTGAAAATCCCCATCAGACCCTGGAAAAGGCCAAAGGGATTCGGGTGGCAGAGTGGCTGGTGAATCAGCAGGTGGATGAACTACTGGTCAAAGAGGAGATGCGGCACAAGGGTCCGGGGTATGTCTTCTCCAATGCCGGCATTAAGGTCCATACAGCGGATGTGGACACCCTCGATCAAGCCATTGAGACATTGAAAAAACGCCTGGCTGGTTGACATCTATTTTTGTTTACCGAATCTTCTTTATTTTGAATACTCTCGTACATTGTTTCTCCCTCTTGACTCCCAATGAAAATATAATTATAGTCCCTCCGAAATACAAAATGTCCATCATCATATATGATGGAATTCGGATGGATTTCACGGGGTGCGGGCTTACCCCAAAGACCCTGCCCCACCCCTTGACATCGAAAGGCGACCACTTATGGTTTTTACCATCAGCCGTGACACAGGGCGGATGAGCATAATCTTGAACAATTCAGCCGGGACTTTTTTATGATCGAAGCCAGACAGCTTACCAAATGTTTCGGAGAAAATGTGGTGGTGGATAACGTCTCCTTCACGGTGGGGCAAGGAGAGGTCCTGGGGTTTTTGGGGCCCAATGCAGCAGGAAAATCCACCACCATGCGGATGATTACCGGGTTTCTGCCACCTACTGGGGGGACCGCCGTTATCGGGGGAAACGATATTATCCGGGATTCCCTGGCCGCCCGAAAGCGGATGGGATACCTGCCTGAAAACGCGCCGGGCTACCCGGACATGACCGTGTATGGATTTTTGGATTTTATTGCCAAAATAAGGGGGTTTTCAGGAGCGGATAAGCGCCGGCGGATAGAAAAGATCCTAAGGCGCTGTTTTCTGGAGACCGTCCGGTTTCAGACCGTCAGCACCCTTTCAAAGGGATTCAAGCAGCGGGTCTGCTTTGCGCAAAGTATTCTGCATGATCCGGACTATCTCATCATGGATGAACCTACGGACGGTCTTGACCCCAATCAGAAGTACGAGGTGAGGGCCATGATCCGGGAGATGGCCCGGGAAAAGACCGTGATCCTGTCCACCCACATCTTAGAAGAGGTGGATGAAGTCTGTACCCGGGCCATTATCATCTCGGACGGATGCATTGTGGCCGATGATACCCCTGCCGGGTTGAGGAAGAAGTCTTCGCTTCACGGATCATTGCGGTTTACGGTCAAGGGCGGGCATGATCGGGATGTGGCCGCTGAGATGACCGCACTTCCCCAGGTGGACAAAGCCGAGAGGATTGATACCATTGGGCCCGATATGTTGGTGCGGGTCTATCCCCAAGACAGCAATTCGCCGCCCACTGATGAGATTTTGGCTTATCTCTACCAGGAGGGGATCAGGATCGAGGCCTTCCAGGTGGAAGAGGGTCGATTAGATGAAGTGTTCAGGATGGTGACCACCCCGGATTCAACGGAGAAAACGACATGAGGGATTTTATGAGGAATACCACCGGAATACTTATAAGGGAGTTTACCGGTTACTTCGGGTCCCCGGTGGCCTACGTGTTCATCGTGATCTTCCTCCTGCTTGCTGGGTTTTGTACCTTTTCCTTCAGCCGGTTTTATGAAATGGGGCAGGCGGATCTCAGGGCCTTTTTTGACTGGCATCCCTGGATTTTTCTTTTTCTGGTACCGGCCATTGCCATGCGGCTGTGGGCGGAGGAGCGTCGAACCGGAACCATAGAATTGATGATGACCCTCCCGATCACTCTTACCCAGGCCATCCTGGGGAAATTCCTGGCCGCCTGGGCCTTTTTGGGCGTCGCCCTCCTCCTCACCTTTCCCATGCCCTTGACCGCGGCCTATCTCGGCGACCCGGATATGGGAACCATCTATTGCGGCTATTTCGGCAGTTTTCTCATCGCCGGGGCCTATCTGAGTGTGGGAAGCATGACCTCGGCCATGACCCGAAATCAGGTCATCAGCTTTATCCTCTCCGTGGTCATTTGCCTCTTTCTGGTTTTGGCTGGATGGCCCCCGGTCACCGATGTGCTTTCAGGGTGGGCGCCCATATGGCTGGTGGATGTGGTGTCCGGCTTCAGTTTCATGTCGCATTTCAGCGCCATGGAGCGGGGGGTTGTGGACCTGCGCGACCTCTTTTACTATGCTTCGGTCATATTCTTTATGCTGTTTGCCAACGGCGTGATCCTTCAAAATCGAAAAGCGTCTTAAATTTAAGGAGTTTTTTACAGATGACCAGACCCAAGAAAGGTTTTGATGTTAAAAAGACCACCCTCTCAATCGTCGGCCTGATTGTTCTCTTGCTGATCCTGGTTGTGGCAAATATCATTATTTCTTACGCCAATGTGCGCTGGGATGCCACCGAGGAAAAAAACTATTCCCTTTCCAAAGGGACCTTGAATATTCTGGCATCCATGAACCGTCCTGTTGTCATTAAATTTTTTTACACCAAGAGTAATCCGGACCTCCCCGCCGAGATCAAGCTGTATGCCAGACGGATCAAGGATTTCCTCTTTGAATATGAACATGTTAGTGACGGCATGATCCGGGTGGAGACCTATGACCCCGGTCCGGATTCGGATGAAGAGGAATGGGCTGAAAAGTACGGGCTCCGTTCAGTGGAGGTTCCGGGCGGAGAAAAAATCTATTGCGGGCTGGCATTTGTCTGCGAGGATAAAGAAGCCACCATCGAGTGGCTGGATGCGTCTGAGGAGCAACTCCTGGAATATGATATCACCAGAACCATTCAAGGCCTCCAGCGGACCCAAAAACAGGTGGTGGGAATCATTTCAGGCCTTCCGGTTTTTGGAAATCCCCAACAGCCTCCCATGGCCCGCCAGGGGGGAGGAAAGCCATGGCTTTTTGTGACAGAATTGAAAAAGACCTATGAGGTCAAAAAAGTGGACCCAGAATCCGCCCAAATCGATCCGTCAATTGATCTTCTGCTCGTTGTGTTTCCCAAAAATATCGCCCCGCAACTCAAATACGCCGTCGACCAATATGTGCTGTCCGGCGGGAAGGCCCTGATATTTGTGGACCCGTTGTGTGTATCCGACAACAGCGGAGGACAGCAGCAGTTCATGGCGCCCATGGGGGCGTCCCTTAAGGATCTGTTCACCGTCTGGGGGATCTCCATGGATCCCAAAATGGCGGTGGCGGATTTTGATCAATCCACCCAGGTAAGAGGAAGAAGCGGGGTAGAGGACAATCCTCTTATGATATCTGCCCGGAAAAAGGCGTTCAACCCCAATGACATCATTACCTCCGGACTGGAAAGTATGCTTTTCCCCGTGGCCGGGGCCATACAAAGGTCAGGGAATGCGGATTACGAATTTGAGCCCCTGGTCTCCTCCAGTGCCAATACCGATTTGATGGAGGCGACCAAGGCTCATCTCGGGGTGGAGGCCATCAAGAAGGATTTTGTACCTGACCAGAAGCGATACCATATGGCAGTGCGTATCCGGGGAAAGTTCGAGACGGCCTTTCCCTCGGGCCCGCCTCAAACGGAAGGAGAGACAGATACGACCGATGCCCTCCCGGCCGGCCACCTCCAAACAGGGACCCAGCCGGCCACCATTATTGTGGTCTCTGACGCCGATATGCTGGCCGACAATTTCTATGTCCAAAAACGACAGGTCCTGGGATTCGCCATCTCGGAGATGTTCAATGACAATTTCACCTTTGTGGCCAATGCCTCGGAAATTCTCACCGGGAGCGATGATCTGAT
>JAWLET010000206.1:0-5105 GCA_041685955.1 Desulfobacteraceae bacterium
GATCAGATCCCAGGGGTAGAGGAGGCCATTTTCCGGATCGAACGACGATTATGAGTTGTTGCATCCAGGGACGCATTGTATCATACCTTCAAAACAGATCCCTTGGGTCATTCCTGAAAAATGTTTCGAGGGACATGCTCTCCGATCCGACGATCATTGTCCGGGCTTCAGGATACATGCGGAGAAAACCTGAAATGCCTTTTGGATTTTTGGGTTTGCCCGACTTTACCTCGACGGCCCACAGGTGTTTCGGCGTCTTCACGACGAAATCGACTTCCAGATTCCTGTGTCTCCAGTAACCCAACGAGTAGGGAATGCCGCCGAGGTGATTCAACAGGTGCGCCCCAACAGCGTTTTCAACAAGTCTGCCCCACCATGAATAGTTGTTTCGGCTTGAAGCCATGCGATCTCCGGTAAGTGCATTGATGAGGCCGTTATTCCATACGATTAGCTTGGGACTGCTTCCCCGTTTTCTTCGCATTCCCCCCGTAAAAAGCTCAAGTCCTGAGATGAGGAAGGATGTTTCAAGTAGCTTCAGATAATGAGCAAGAGTGGTGGTATTGCCCGCATCCTGTAACTGGCCGAGCATTTTATTATACGATAGGATTTGTGCAGGATGCACGGCCGCAAGCATGAACAGATGCCTTAACAGGGCGGGCTTCGAAACAGTTTGGAGTTGCAGCACATCCTTTGCGAGTACCGTTTCTACCAGAGAATCCATCACGTACCGGGACCAAATATCCTCCTGATCGATAAAAGGAGCAGCGCCTGGATAAGATCGCCGGTATTTGCTTCAAATTACTCAACGCCTGAGAAATAATACTCAGAATAAGCTTATTCTGTCAAGCGTCATTTGCCACTTTGTGCTGGATGATGAACGGCTTAAACAAGGAGGTATATGTAGGAAGGCTGATAAAAAAATAAGTTTCTTCCGGCTTGGGCGTTTCGCTTATGGAGTTATCGGCCCAGCAGAAAATGTATGATGCCTGGAATCATATTGTCAGGAGAGGTGGTGAAGCGGCATTCACTGGCGCTTCGGGGCCGGGCGTCCGGCCAGCCAGGGCTCCCTTTCCCCTTTCACTTATTAAGTCGAGGGTCCGATTTTCCCAGTTCTGAAATCATTTTCAATGGAATGGCTGTGATTTTATCGTCAAGGGCATATGTCTCCTCTCCGGGATATATGACATACAGATGTTCCAGTCCCAGGTCTTGAATGGCGATGTGCATTGACCGGGTTCTGCCCGGTGCATCCGAGTATTTGCATTCAAAACCATACCGTTTCCCGGCTATGCTGACCAAAAGATCGAGTTCCGCGCCGGCGTGCGTCGCCCAGAAGTAGGCGTCTCTGGTTCGAAAAAAATGGATGATATGCTCTAGAGCAAAGCCTTCCCATGATGCACCGATCTTGGGATGCCCCTGCAAGTCGGCCAGGGTTGAAATCTGCAGAAGACTGTGAAACAGCCCGCTGTCACGGATATATATCCTGGGCGCCTTGACCTGTCGTTTTTTCAGGTTCTCATACCACGGGGGCAACACCCGAACCATATATGCGCCGGAGAGGATGTCAAGATACCGCCGTGCCGTATTTTCAGCCGTGCCGAGAGCACGCGCAAATTCCGCTGCATTCCAGACCTGCCCATGGTAGTGGGCGACCATCGTCCAGAATCGACGAAGCGTTTCCGCCGCAATGGTGATGCCGAGCTGCGGGATATCTCTTTCCAGAAACGTTCGAATAAAGTTTTCGCGCCATTGAATGCTGTTGGACTCGGAATCGGCAAGAAAGGCCTTGGGCAGACCTCCTCTGAGCCATAACCTGTCGCGGTACTGCACTCCGACCTCCCAAAGTTGAAAACCGGCTAGATCCACGAATCCAATTCTTCCAGCCAGAGACTCTGAAACGCCTTTCACCAGTTGGGGCGATGCTGATCCCAATAACAAAAACCGGGCATTTTGATCCGTTCGGTCTACGAATACTCTAAGTAACTCGAAAAGTTCCGGCTTTCTTTGAACCTCATCTATGATGATGAGACCGGAGACCGCCTTGAATGCCTGCATCGGGGCAGAGAGACGCTGGACATCCACGGGACTTTCCAGATCAAAAATTGTTGCCGGCTCCTGTTCGGCGATGAGGTGGGCCAAAGTGGTCTTACCACACTGTCGGGGCCCAAGAAGCGCCGTGACCGGATGAATTTGAAACGAAGCGCTGATCTGACGGATGGGTTCTGGTCTTGAGATCATGGTCGGATTATAAACCTTGAAGATCCTCATGTCAATTAATGATTTTCAAGAATAAATTAATGTGAGAACGCTGTGGAAGAGGGGTGCCATGAAATATGTGTATTTTCAAAGAAGGTCCCCTTGTTATTAAAAGTTTCTTGCGTTTCCTTTACTAATGGCGTAGGCTATTAAGAAAAGTTTAGGAGGAACGTACGCCATGAAGCGGGGACCGACGGGTGAGGAAGTATTGATTTTCCGGATGCCATGTCCGCATTGGAGCGTTTTCTCCACGATATGCCCGAAAAGACCCCCGTGCTCGTCAAGGCGGCCCTGGTGCATGTTCAGTTTGAAACCATCCATCCTTTTCTGGACGGAAACGGCCGCGTAGGCCGCATCCTGATCCCGCTGCTGCTTCACGCCGAAGACGTCCTGAAAAACCCCTTGCTCTATTTGAGCCTTTATTTCAAGAGGCGACGGGCCGAATACTACGATCTCTTAAACGCGGTTCGCATTGATGGCGATTGGGAGAACTGGCTGGGGTTCTTTGCGAAGGGCGTGCAAGAAACGGCTGAGAATGCCGTTCAGACCGCAAAGACCCTCCTGGATGTCAGCAACGAGGACCAAACCCGGATCGAGCAATTGGGCAGGCTGTCAGGATCTTGCCTTCAGGTCCACCATGCCCTGAAGCGCCGACCGGTCAACACCATTGCGGGGTTAAGCAGGATTACCGGTCTTTCTCTGCCTACCGTCACAACGGTCCTTCACAAGTTGGAAGAGATGGGATTGGTAAGGGAGACCACGGGCCGCAAACGGAACAGGGTGTTCACCTATGCCCGATATCTGGAGATCCTTGTTGAAGGGACTGTCCCCTGAAATGCCATACACACGGACCGTTATTCCGCTGTGCTGGATTTCCGGCGGCGATGGCAATGGTGGGACAGTGCTGGAACAAGGAGCAACGACCTCTGCCCGAAAAGCCAAACAAAAAAAGGGCCAATCAAAAGACCACCTATCTTGCCGCCTTCCGGGCCATTGCCAGGAAATACCCGCAAAAGGAGGCGAGCCGCATTCTGCGTGATCTGGTGTCCAGTACGCCGGGAGCCGAAGGCAAGTGGTTTGCCGCAGCCAAGTCGGCAGGTCTTTACGAGGAAGCCATTGCTTTGGCCAACAGGTCGCCCTGCGATCCGAGGACTCTCAGCAGGGCCTCGCGGGATATGGCGGAAACAGAGCCGATCTTCTCCATGGAGGCCGGTCTGGCCGCACTGAAGTGGTTGGTCGAGGGCTACGGGTACGATATCACCGGAATGGATGTATGGAAGGCCTATGACTATGCCATGGAGGCTGCTGAAAAGGCCGGGTGCAGGAATAAAGCCTTTGACCGGGTCCGTGAACTGGTTGCGGGAGAGGTCTTCCGGGGAGCGGTTCGTCACCAAAATCCTTGGACGGGAGCTCGGTTTAAGGCCGAAATAGGGGTAGCGTATTGCCGGGCTGTGAAAAAGAGGGGCGCCCAAAGGTTTAAAAGTTGACAAAACGGTGACGTCAAACCGGCGTATCCACCTATGCGGTGGCAAAGTGCCTGATCAAGGAAATTTCTTGCAATATTGCATTTAAAATGCATAATTACAGAATATGAACCCCCTCACAATAAAAAGATACATATCAAGGTCCCTGGAGCCGGTTCTTGAGAAGGCGGCATCTGAATTTCCCGCGGTCGTCCTCACCGGGCCACGCCAGTCAGGCAAGACCACCCTCTTGAAGACCCTCTTCGCGGACCATTATGACTATGTCTCACTTGAGACACCGGATATCCGCGCATCGGCCATGGAGGATCCCCGTGGCTTTCTCGAGATGCACCGTCCGCCGGTGATCTATGACGAAGTGCAGTACGTCCCGGATCTCCTGCCCTATATCAAAGAAAGCATCGACGGACAAAGGCGCCTTGCCGGCCGGTATTTGCTGACCGGTTCCCAGAATCTCCTGCTCATGGAGAAGATCACAGAATCTCTGGCCGGGAGGGCGGCCATGCTCCGGTTGCTCCCCTTATCCGGACGGGAGGCAGCGGGAAATCCCCATGCGTCGCTTCCCTGGGAGAGAGGCGCATCTTCAAGCATAACATCGGTCGGCTCGTATCAGGATATCTGGAGAGGTTTTTTGAGGGGAGGGTATCCTGAGCTGGCGGCCAACCCCGAAAGGGACATCTCTCTCTGGCACGCCAGTTACATTCAGACCTACCTGGAGCGCGACGTCCGTTCCCTTCGCCAGGTAGGCGATCTTTCACAGTTCCAGTCCTTTATCAGGGCGCTGGCTGCGAGGAGCGCCCAGCTTCTGAACCTCGCGGATCTGGCTCGCGACCTCGGGGTTGCACTCAATACGGTAAAAGCCTGGCTTTCCGTCTTGGAGGCGACCTATCAGGTATTTGTCCTGCGGCCCTATTTCGCCAATGTGGGAAAGCGTCTCGTCAAGACGCCTAAGGTTTTCTTCACGGACGTCGGAACACTATGCTACCTGACCGGGCTGAAAGATCCACAGCATGCCGCCGCTGGCCCTATGGCCGGCCCCGTTCTGGAGACGGCGGTTCTCACGGAAATTCTGAAAACCCTCACCCATCAGGGCCATGATCCCCAGATCTATTTCTGGCGTACCGCTTCCGGGTCAGAGGTGGACCTGGTGGTCGAGGCCGGGGATAGACTCGTTCCCATCGAGGTCAAGCTGTCCGCCACACCAAGGCCGGCGTTTGCCAAGGCCATCAAGACATTCCGAAAGGATCTGGGGACCAAGGTGATGCCGGGCTATGTCATCCATCCTGGGGAGATCCGTCTGCCATTGGGATCAGATGTGACCGCACTGCCCCTTAGGGAGCTGTAGATTCAAGAAGAAGATTCGCAGAA
>JAWLET010000207.1:0-5101 GCA_041685955.1 Desulfobacteraceae bacterium
GGGGAGAAGACGGGACCGGTTCAACCGCGACCTCGGGGTCGAGCATCTCACTCAACGGCAGTTCCCCCAACAGGCCTTCCAGAATCAAAATGGCGGCAGTCTTGTCCAGCGGTTTGTTCCCTGATCCGCATTTGGGTGAATGGATGCAGGAGGGGCAGCCGTCTTCACATTCACACCCCCTTATATTGCTCAAGGTCCTCTCAAGGAGTTCCAATACCACGTCAAACCCCCTCTGGGCAAGGCCCACCCCACCGGCACAGGCATCATAGATAAATATGGCGCTTTTTGCTACCTGGGGATGGTAGGGATAGCATATTCCCCCGATATCGTTCCGGTCGCAAAGGGCGAACAGGGGAAAAAGACCTATGGCTGCATGCTCTACGGCATGGATTCCCCCCATGAAATGCAAGCCTTTTTTCTCCACAAAGCCCTTTAGTGCATCCTCTATCTCCACCCAGAAACCGATGGTTTCAAAGGTCTGGGACGGAAGTTCCAAAGGGAATACACCCATAAGGGATTGGTCGGGTAACGATCGCTTCTCATATCCGGTGACGGTCTCGGTGACCTTTAAGGCCCCTTCCCGCACAATAAACTGTCTTTTAGGGCGGCTCCGGTTGATGTGTATGATTTCTGTCTCTTTGTCGCTTCTTACCCGCGTAAAATATTTGAGCGTGGACCGATGGGCTACCACGTCTTTTTTATCCAATAGCAGGTCATCGATTTCATACTGATGGGCCCGGTGAAGATAGATGGCCCCTGGATGACACTCTTTTAAGGCCCTGACACCGTCCACGGTGCCGATGGCCTGCCCGGTCTCCTTTTCAAAAATGGTAAAGGTCTCCCCCCCGGATCGAATGTTTACTCCCAGCTGGGGGTTTCGGCGGGTGGCGAACCACAGCGGCTCTCCCTCAGCCGTACGACTCAGGAGACCTTCCTTTTCCAGTTTGTTTAGGTGCCCGCTCAGATTATGGGGCCAGTAGGTTTGGTCCTTCAGGCTGAGGGGGATTTCAGCTGCGGCACACGGCAAATGGCTTTTCACGATATACGGATTGTCGGGATCCAGGATGGCCGCCTCAAAGGATCTTTCAAACAGGTTGTCAGGGTGTTTCATGAAATACTGGTCCAGGGCATCCGGTTTGCCCACCAGGATAATGAGGGATTCCCGCCCTGAACGTCCCACCCGTCCCCCGCGCTGCCAGGTATTGATCACCGTGCCCGGATAGCCCACCAGGAGGCATATATCAAGGGCCCCGATATCGATTCCCATCTCCAGTGCACTGGTGGATACCACGCCCAGAAGGTCCCCGCTCGCCAGTCTTTTTTCAATCACCCGTCTTTCCTGGGGCATGAAGCCTGCGCGATAGGAGCTGATCCTTTTTTTCAGCTGGGGTGACAGCTGAGAGACCCACAGGTGGATCAGTTCGGTGACTTTCCGGGCCTGGGTGAACACAATGGTCCTGAATCCATTGCTCACACAATCAAGGAACAGCTTGGCAGACAGAAAATTGGCACTCTCTTCAGGATTGAGGAAAAGGAAATGCTGCCCGGACTTAGGGTTTCCCGGGGTACGGATCACCTGGGGCGGTTCGCTGATGAGACTCTCTCCAAATGCCTCGGGATTGCTCACCGTGGCGGATAAAAGTATGAACTGAGGTGAGGCCCCATAGCGGGCGCACAGCCGCTTTAACCTCCTGATAATCTGGCTTACATGAGAGCCGAAGATCCCCCGGTACGTATGGATTTCGTCTATGACCACGAAAGACAGGTTTTGGAGGAGAACTTCCCAGTTTTGATGATAGGCCAGAATCCCCCGGTGAAGCATGTCCGGGTTGGTGAAGAGGATGTTGGGTACCTGTTGTCTGATCCTTTTCCGTTGATGAGCGGGGGTGTCTCCGTCATAAATTTCAGCGGAGATATCCCCTCCCGGCACACCTTTGATCAAGCCATAGAGGGTTTTTAACTGATCCTGTTCAAGGGCCTTTAGCGGAAAGATATAAAGGGCCCTGGCCTCGGGATGGGCCAGGATGTATTCAATGACCGTGAGATTATAGACCGCGGTCTTTCCACTGGCCGTGGGGGTGGCCACCAGAATATTGCGGCCTTTTCTCAAGTGCTCGATCCCTTCCACCTGATGACTGTAAAGCCTTTGAATGCCCAGTCCTTTTAGGTGCTTTTGAAGGGGGTCCGGGAGTCTGAGGGAATCCCCATACACCGCATCTTGGGGAGGGAGATAACGGTGAAATACGAATGTCTCCCTGAACGCTTCGTGGGTTTTTATACGTTCAATATAGCTGGAAAGGTCCACGGTCGTGTCATATAAGTTCATGAAGGGGGTTATGGGGCCAAACCGTCTGTAAGATGTGATTCGAACCGGCAAGGTCCCCGGTTTGGGACGGCCGGGGCCCCTTACGGGTCTTTTGTTTTGCCCCCGAATTTCTTTTGCATGGCTTCCGGGATGGACTCAGGTTCCGCTTTCGGGGGTGCGGCTTTCAAACGGTTTACGGCCTTACGGGTGGGTTCCAGGATATCGCTCATAAAGGAATCCTCTTCCACACTCCACGCGCTCCAGCCGTCGATGCCTATGTATTCGTTGTAACCGGTCTGGTAGTAGGGATCATACAGTCTGACCCCCTTTTCTTCATCGTACTCATAGGAAACGAATTTTCCATCAAACCGGGTGAAGTCTTCATCATCGAGGCCTAATATCCTCAAAAGAGCCTTATGTGCTTCCGCTATTTCCATTGTTCTTATCCTTCCGCTTCCAATGCGGTTTTGGCTGATTCCAGTCGTTCCTGGCCGTCTTCCCATCTGGATATATGATCATGAATCCGTTCCCTGAGCGCTTTGTATTCTGTCAGTAAAGGGACACTGATCTCTTTATCTTCAAAAACCTCTGGATCCGCAAGCTTTTTTTCCACCTCTTTCTGGCGGTTTTCGAGTTCGGTGATGCGGTCCTCCATCTCCTTTAATTCATTTTGAATGGGATTCAGTATATTATGGATCTGTTGTCGTTTCTTTGCCCGTTTTTGTCTGTTTTTTTTCCGGTCCCGGGCCTTGACCCCGGGCAGGGGCGGACCTGCTTCGGCTGGGTTGGATTTTTTGTCCCCTGTTTTGCCGGCCTCAGAAACAATACCCCTGAAAGGACGCTCGGTCTCGGTTAGATGGGTATAATATTCGTCCAGGTTGCCCGGGTATTCATTCACGGACGTCCCGGTGAGGTCCCAGATTTTTGTGGTTAGTTTGTTTACGAAATATTGATTGTGGGATACAAACATGAGCGTGCCGGTATAGTTGTTCAACGCCTCGATCAACATCTCCGAAGAGTTGATGTCCAGATGGTTGGTGGGTTCATCCATGAGCATGAAATTCCCCGGGGATACCAGAAGCTTGGCAAGGGAAACCCTGGCTCTCTCCCCCCCTGAAAGGACCCGAATGGATTTGTCCACATCGCCTCCCGAAAACAGAAAAGCCCCGCACACAGACCTGAGATACCCCGGTGAGGCATCCGGGACCACCTGCCAGAGCTCTTGCAGTACGGTCTGATTCGGGTTTAACAGATCCGTATGATGCTGGGCAAAGTAGGCGATATTCACCTTGTGGCCCAATGAAACGGTCCCCTGGTCTGGCGGCATTTCATTGGCAATGAGCCTGAGCAGAGTGGTTTTTCCGCATCCATTGGGGCCCACCACGGCGATTCTTTCCCCCCGCAGGATGGTCAGGTCCAGCCCCTGGTACAAGACATTGTCCCCGAATTGCTTGGAGATTCCCCTGAGCGCAACCACTTCCCTCCCGCTTCGGGTTACCTCGGGAAAGGCGAACCGGATGCGCTTCTCTTTTTGCCGTGTTTCCACCAGGGCCATCTTTTCGACCAGTTTGATCTTGCTCTGGGCCTGTCTCGCTTTGGAAGATTTGGCCCGGAACCGTTCTATAAATTTTTGAGCATCCTTGATTTTCTGCTCCTGCTTTTTGGCCTTTGCCTCCAAGGCCTTAATTTCCTCTTCCCGGGCCAGTAGATAGGCATCGTAGTTTCCATGGTACGATCGAAGACCTTCCGGTTCAAAGGAGATGATCCGCTCTACCTGTCGGTTTAAAAAGTCCCGGTCATGGGAGACGAGGATCAGCGCGCCCTTAAACGCCTGTAAAAAATCCTCCAGCCACCTGACTGAGGGCAGGTCCAGGTGATTGGTGGGTTCGTCCAGGAGCAGGAGGTCGGGTTTTTGATAGAGGAGTTTTGCCAAAACCGCCCGCATTTTCCAGCCTCCGCTCAGGGCAGCAATGGGCCGGTGGAAATCCCGGGAGGTGAAACCCAGGCCCAGAAGAATTTTTTCTGCAAGGTGGGGCGGAAACTGTTCATCTAAAAGACCGATCTCCTGGTGGAGCTCACTGATTTCTCCACCAATGGCGGCCTGCATGTCCGGGTCATGTGCTTTTTCCAGGGCCGCTTCTGCTTTTTTGAGTTTGGTTTCAAAACCCTCCCGTTTTTCAATGGAATGAAGCAGCGATCTGAGCAACGGCCCTGAGTCGGTCTCTTTGACGTCCTGGGGGAGATAGCCGAACCGGTGACCCTTCGAAATTTTGACTTCTCCGCTGTCCGGGATCATGTCCCCGCTGATAATCCGGAGCAGGGTGGTTTTCCCCGAGCCATTAGGTCCCACCAGTCCGATACGTTCCCCAGGTTCAACTTGGAGTCCGACGTCCTGGAGGAGCGTCCTTTCAAAAAAGTTCACCGAAATTTCTGTTAATGTGATAAGTCCCATTTTTTTTGACGGTCGCTTGTCATTTGCAGCGCTGATATCTGATAGGGAGCTGTTTCGGGCACTGCCATTCCTGTACCGTGTGAGCCCGCCGCTTCCCCATCAGCGGGCACTGAATTTGAATCTGTGACAGGGTGTGAATGCTCAACAGAAAATGGAATCTGGAAGCGTGCCCGGAAGTAATCTCTGGATCAAAAAAGGAGTAGCAAATCTTCCCTGTTACAGGGGTAGAAGGCATTAAAGGGGAGTGTTCATGTGGAAAGGCCGGGGCTCATACGGTACAGGAACGGCATAGAGCGCTCAGGATTTTGCAGCATCAAATATCAGTCCGTTGACGCCTCAATTTT
>JAWLET010000208.1:0-5078 GCA_041685955.1 Desulfobacteraceae bacterium
TCCGGCCCGGGTCAATCCGGCCCGTACCGTGGCTGCAGGGTGACCCGAGAGATTGAAGGGATAGGTAAAGGCCACCGCCCACAGGAGGGGGACGGATTGGCCGTCGATTTCCGTCGGGGGCGGGCCCTTGGCGGCAAAGGCCTCAGTGGGCATGGTGGGGGTCAGCAAAAGATCATACCGGTCAAAATATCCCTGCAGGGCCAGATTGAATTCGGACCGCGCTTTCTGATTTTTGAGATGATCCTGGCAGGTCATCCGCTTTGCCTGATCCAGGGAAGCTGCAAGTGTCCTGCCCAACTCGGGGCGTATCCGCTCCAGGTCCTGATGCACCTGTCCGTACAGCTCAAAACTCATCATCTTATTCCAGGCCTCGGTCACCTCGGGGAGTCTTCCCTGCCAGAGTTCCACATGGTGACCCATAGTCTCAAATATGTTCACCGCCTTTTCCACCAGGGTGAGTATCTCTTCATCCACCCGTGCGTACCCCAGGGTGGGGCTGAAACCGATTTTCAACGCCGATGGGAGGTGCGACAGGGTATCCAGCCATGAAAAGCCCGGCCCAGGAAGCGATTGGGGATCGGCCGGATGGTACCCGGCCGTGCAATCGAGGTACAGGGCCGCATCCGCTACTGTTCGGGTCAAAGGACCCAATGTCCAGGTTCGCGTCATATGGAGAAGCTCCACAGGCCCGAGAGGAATTGTGCCATAGGTCGGTTTGAACCCGAAGCATCCGGAATACGCAGCCGGAATACGGATGGAGCCGCCCGCATCAGACCCGGTAGCGACAGGCACCATCCCTGATGACACAGCTGCGGCCGACCCCCCGCTGGAGCCCCCCGGGGTATGTTCGAGGTTCCATGGGTTTCGGGTGACCCCGTACAGGCGGTTTTTGGTGAATCCGGTAAAGCCGAATTCGGGTGTATTGGTCTTTCCCACCACAATGGCGCCTGCGGCCTTGAGCCTTGCAACCTGAATGGAATCGTACTCTACCCGATGATGGGCATAAGGGATGGAACCGAAAGAGGTCACCATCCCCTGGACATCCTCCAGGTCCTTGACCCCGATGGGGATGCCGGCCAGAGGTCCCGGCACCTGTCCCGCGGCCATCTGCGCTTCCAATTCACCGGCCTCTTCCATGGCCTGGTCTGCACGCAGGGCCACAAAGGCATTTAAAAGCGGGTTTATCGACTCGATGCGTTTGAGCGTCTCCTCCATAAGCTCCCTGGGGGAAAGCGCTTTGGTGCGAATCAGATCCACCAGGTGACATGCAGAGTGCTTATACAAGGATTGCACGAGGATGATCTCCCCCGGACCTAAAAACCAGGCCCAAAACGAAAATCGGCCGATCCCCGGATCGGCCTAAAGTCCTGATTTTACTATGGTAGGCACGAAGGGATTTGAACCCTTGACCCCTACCGTGTCAGGGTAGTGCTCTCCCCCTGAGCTACGTGCCTGTTTAAAAAGAAATCAGTATCAACCTGCTCCGCAAATGTCAAGATTTATTGTGACCATGCCCGGGGACAGGGTCGGAATTCCCTCATATATACGCTACCCGATGTCGGATCGTTCGGACATTAGGAGAAACCAGGCCCGTATATACCCAAGACCCGAGGCAATGGTTAAAAGCCCGGTCACCCAATAGACCCCGGGAACCAGAGCGGACAGAAAGCCCAGGCTCTGTATGACCAGCACCACAAAGACGGTCCCCATCTGTAAGCAGGTGGTGATTTTGCTCAACAGGGAAGGCTGGATGCGCAAGTCATCATGGTTGAGAAAAAGGAAAAGCACGCCCAGAAGGATCAGCACATCCCGGGTGATAACGATAACCGTGAGCCAGGAAGGAATGAACCCCTGTACAGCGAGGATGATGAATGCAGCTACCAGGAGAAGCTTATCCGCCATGGGGTCAAGATAAGCCCCGAGCCTGCTTTTCTGGTTAAACAGCCGGGCCACCAAACCATCGGCGGCGTCGCTTAAACCGGCCAGGAAAAAGACCGTGAGTGCTGAGAGGCATGCATCATTCATCAGATAAATAACGAAAATGGGAACAAAGATAATCCTCAGCGTGGTGATCAGATTGGGGATGGTCATTCGTCCTGCTCGAGCTCCAGAACAATATGTTCACCTTTTCTTTGCCCGGCATGGAGCGGAAAGGGGAGTTTTTGGTGATTCAGAATCCGGGTAATGAATGTTGCCCTGTCCCCCTGGAATTGGACCACGGCGGATACAGCTTTTGCCTTGATCCGGGAGGGGGTCACATGTTCCACACCCGCGATTTCCTGCTTTAAAAACGCTCTTAACTTGCTGAATTGCTTATAGGTGCACACCCCTTTGAAGGTGATAACAAGTTGATCGACCTTTCCCCGTTCCTCGGCAACAGCGCGCATGATACAGGGAGACAATTCAGCGGTGAGTCTTTTGGCCAGCCGCTGAAGGGATTTGCTTCTTGCTTCCGGTGAGCCGTTTTCCACATCAATCCGCTCTATACCGAATTCCTGACAGATCAGACTGTCCTGTTCCGCGTGCAGGGCGTTGAGGGAGAGGGTTACTTTTTTGGGGTCCACCATCTGACTTTGCCCGTATATCACCATATCGGCGTCGAAAAGCGTCCCCCATTCAAGGAGGTCTTCGGTGGACGGTTCCGGGGAAGTCATGCTGGTGTCGGGTTTGACTAAGGGGGGAGTTAAAGATCGGTTGATGGGGTGAAAGCCCTTGTTTTGAAACGCCTGATAAAGCGCCACTTCGGTGGCCGTAAGTGCCGGATATGATTCGGGGTCCCTCCACCAGTAAGCGGTCCCGCTCTCTGTAATTTCAGAGACCAGCAAAAGGATTCTGACCGCGGCTCCCGGGGTGAGCACTATACCGGCATCCCGCAGCTTATTCCTGATAATCTCTTCGTTGACCTTTATCCTGACCAGTACCGTGTAGTTGTCTTTTAACCTCTCTTCGGCCAGGATGTTGAAATTTTCGATTGCCTCCCTGGCAGCAGGGAGGACCTCATGAGTGATTCTATCGAAATAATTGATGAGATCCCGGCCTTTGAGATGGCGCACAATATAGGCTTCAACCCCTTTTACCAGGGCCTGGGAAATGGCCCGCTCTTTTGCCAAGGCCGGATTGTCTCCCGGAATGCGGGCGGCCCCCATGGCCAGGACCACGCCGGTGGGGAGAGCGTCATCGGATCGGGCCGCTAAGAGGAAAGGGCCGAAAAGCGACTGGTAAACCAAAGTGAACAGGACCACCGTTTTGACTGCGGGGGTGAATCGAAGGTCCCCCGGCATCATATCGGGTCCCCTCGGAACAAAGCGCGGTGTGGAAAGCTCAAAGCCATTCGTTGGCGCCGATTGTTTTGAGGCCTATTTTTCAAAACGGTCTATGGCCCTCAGTTCCTGCTGGGATTCCGCCACAAGGCCTTTGTCTATTTCTATGACCTTTTTAAAAGCGCGTCTGGCTTCAGAAAGGCGGTTTAGCTTTTTGAAGGCCATGCCCATGTAATAATAGGGGTCCGGGAGGGCCGGGTCGTGTGAGAGGGCATCGGAGTAGCTTTGACAGACCTGATCAAACCAGTCTTCTGCACCCTGCTGCATGTAAATCCGCATGAAACCCACGTCCACCAGGGCCTGCGCAACATCGGTCTTTGCCCCGGCTTCGGCCTTTCGCATATGGGTTAGGGCCAGGCTAAACTGGCTTTTTCCGGCATAGACCAGGCCCAGACCCCGATGCGCATTCCAGGATTGGGGGTCCAGTTCCAGGGCAAGCAAAAATTCTCTTTCAGCATGAAAAATATAGTCCTTTTTCAACAGCTTGAAACCACTGGAGACGTGATGCTGGGGGGTATCCAGCACATCTTCACGAACATCCTTTTTAGGAGCGCAGCCCGGAGACCAAAACAGAAACGTCAGTGCGATAAGGGCGGATAAATGTTTCGGAATTTTAAACTTGATGACATCCATGGATAAACCCTCCATGCAGCGTTCCATCGAACCGGTGCGAATCAGCCTGCCCGCGATTTTCAGGGTCTGCAATAATATCTTTTGGTCCCGCCTTTTGGCGGGATCGGGTCCAATGACCGAAATCACAGGATTGTGGGCTTGTGATTTATCTGACGATGTTCCACTTTAATGGATCCCGCTTTCATCAGGACCATCCTCCATGCTACCTACATGTTATACTTATCAAATAAAAAATTAGCCCGTAAAGGTCAAGTGGTTTCAGACAGGAAAGCCTTAATCCGGGTCAGGGCCGTCTCAATCGCATCGGGAGCCATCCAGATGGTGTCGGGGTCCGCCCTGAACCAGGTCATCTGTCGTTTGGCATACCTGCGCGTGTCCCGCTTGAGCCTTTCCGTAGCTTCCCCCAGGGTGCATGTCCCTTTTAGATAACGGATCATATGCCTATACCCAATGGCCTTCATCGACTTGAGGTCCGGTGAATACCCCTTTTTGAGCAGGGCCTGGGTTTCCTGGACAAGCCCTTTTTCCACCATATCCTCAGTGCGTTTATCGATTCGATCATACAAAAGTTTTCGATCCACATGGAGGCCAATCTTCAGGCACTTCAATGTCCGGTCCGTAAAGCCATGGGTTTGCATGAGTTGGGAAGGGATCTGACCCGTAAGCTGAATAATTTCGAGCCCTCTGATGATTCGAACTCGGTCATTGGGGTGAACATTTTGGGCATATGCCGGGTCCAAACGGGCCAGCCTTGCATGAAGATGTGAAGTGCCCAGGGCGTCACATTCAGCGCGTAATCTATCCCTTAGACCGGAATCGGATGACGGGGCGGTCATTAATCCGCCCAGAAGCGCTTTGATATAAAGTCCGGTACCGCCCACCACCAAACAAGACTTTTTCCTGGAGCAGATATCCATGACCACCGGAAAGGCCAGACGTCGGTAGACGGCGGCGTTAAAGGGCTCATCCGGCGCTACCACATCCAATAGGTGGTGAGGAACTCCCTGTTTCTCCGCATCATCCGGCTTGGCCGTACCCACATCCATGCCTCGATAGATCTGCATGGAGTCGGCATTGACAATCTCACCGGACAGATGACGGGCCAATTCCACTGCAAAAGCGGTC
>JAWLET010000209.1:0-2860 GCA_041685955.1 Desulfobacteraceae bacterium
AACTTTTTTTATGGAGGCATGGGTATGGAATTAATGGACATAATCCGGCAAAGGCGAAGTATTCGGAAATTCACCACCGATCCCGTTTCTGATCAGGTAATCGATGCGCTTTTGGAAGCGGCCCGGTTGGCGCCATCCGGTTCGAACCTGCAGCCGTGGCGGTTTATTGTGGTCAAGTCCGAGGAAACCAAGGAAAAACTGAACGAGGTAACCCCATATAAATTTGCACTGAAAGCGCCCGTGGTCTTTGTCTGCTGTGCGGATGTAACGGTTTTGGGAACCAGAGGGAAGCGTATACAGGAACTCGTGGAAATGGGTACTTTTACAGGGCTTGAAATGGATGATCCCGATTCCGGAAAATATGGAAACAGCCTTCAAGAATTTATCACCCCCAACGGATATCTTGCCCTGAATGTTGCAATCGCAGTTGAGCATATGGTTTTAAGGGCCACCGATCTGGGATTGGGGACATGCTGGATCGGCCGGTTTGATATTGAAAAAACCAAACAGGTTCTGGACCTGTCAAACGATCTTCTGGTGGTTTCGTTTCTCCCGGTGGGCTATCCAGCCCAGTTTCCGGCCCAAAGACCCCGTTTGCCCAAGGACGAAATTCTCGTAAAAACAATTTAATCCCCGAACCAGGTCTTTGTCTGTTTTTCCTTAATCCATTCAAATCCCTGTGTTTGTCCGACTTCAAAGCGTACCATATCTATGGCAGGGAGGTGGTTTACGATCAGAGCATCAGAAAGCCGTTCCTGGATGGAATGTCCTTGATCTCACCCAGGTTTGAGAATATACTGCCCGTGGAAAATCAGGGAGAAAAAGGACTCATATGGAAAAGATCGGTTTTAACAACGAAAAGTACATAAAGGAACAAACAGAGGAGATTCTTGAGCGGGTTGAAAGGTTTGACAACAAATTATACCTGGAGTTCGGCGGCAAGCTCCTTTTCGATTTCCATGCTGCCCGCGTGCTGCCCGGATACGATCCCAACGTGAAGATGAGACTCCTTCAAGGGCTCAAAGAGAATGCGGATATTCTCCTGTGCATCTATGCCGGAGATATTGAACGGAAGAAAATTCGGGCCGATTTCGGCATTACCTACGATTCCGACGCCCTGAAGCTTATTGATGATCTGCGGGTATGGGATATCAATGTGCTTGGCGTTGTCATAACACGATTTGAAAATCAGCCCGCGGCGGCGGCGTTCAAGAAAAAGCTGGAAAGGCGGAATATCAAAGTCTACACTCATCAATATACGAAAGGATATCCCACCGATGTCGATCTTATCGTGAGTGATGAAGGCTATGGTGCCAACGAATACATTGAGACTGATAAACCACTGGTTATCGTTACCGGTCCGGGTCCCGGAAGCGGTAAGCTCGCCACTTGCCTGTCCCAATTGTACCATGATTACCTGAGGGGAATAAAAGCAGGGTATGCGAAGTTTGAGACCTTCCCCATCTGGAACATACCGCTGAACCATCCCGTTAATGTGGCATATGAAGCCGCAACCGCGGATATCAAGGATTTCAACCTCATTGATCCGTTTCATCTTGAGGCTTACGATGTGAAGGCTGTCAACTATAATCGCGATACAGAGGTTTTTCCCGTTCTCAAGAGAATACTGGAAAAGATTACGGGGGGAGAGTCTTTTTATCGATCCCCCACGGATATGGGTGTTAATCGGTGCGGTTTTGCCATAATCGATGATGAAGTTACACAGGAAGCTTCAAAACAGGAAATTATAAGACGATATTTTCGGTACCGGTGTGAGGATGCGATGGGCTTTACGGACAGGGAAACGGTCCAGCGGGTGGAGCTTTTTATCAAGAATATCGGTCTGGAACCGGAATACAGAAAAGTGGTGGAGCCGGCGCGCCGGGCCGCTGATGAAGCCCGGGAGAAGGACAAAGGGAATGAAGGTATATATTGCGGCGCAGCCATCGCTTTGGAAGATGGGACCATCATCACAGGATACAATTCCCCTCTCATGCATGCAGCATCCAGCCTTGTCCTGCATGCGATTAAACACCTGGCCGGTATTCCGCCCAAGATCAAGCTGCTTCCCCCCCATATAACTGATTCTATCAGTAAGCTTAAAACGGAAATGTTGCACGAAAAGACAGTCAGTATGGATCTCGAGGAGGCTGTTATCGCTCTGAGTGTGAGTGCCACCACGAACTCAGCCGCTCAACTCGCCATGGAGAAATTGAAAGGGCTTCACGGCTGCGAAGTTCATATGACGCATATTCCCACACCGGGAGATGAAGCAGGGCTGAGACGTCTCGGGGTTAATCTCACCACCGATCCAAGCTTCCCCACAAAGAATCTTTTTATTTCATGACCCATTTTGAGAACAGCAAAGAAAGGCATGCGTGCTGTGTGGTCCCACAGGAACCTGATGGTTACGAGGCCAGCATATTTGGTCTTTTCACATTTGAAACTATATAGCTGCTGAAACGGACCATTCGTGAGGAATACTGGAAGGGGATGGAAAGAAGTGTGTAGAATATCTCCCGTGCTCCACCGGAGCGCTATAGAGGAAACGGAGGTGTGAGATGGAAAAACCAGTCTTGGCCGTAGCCGGAATCGGGGCTACGGGTGTGGTTCTGGCCGCCGCCCTGCTCAGCAAGGATCCGGATGTGCTGGTAGTGGACCCTCAGCCCGGTCTGGCGGAAACGCTGGCCCGAAACGGGCCCCGGGTTTCGGGGGAGATTGCGTATCAGGTTCCGGTGAAACAGGTCTTCTCTACCATTGAGGAATTGAAGGACCATCGGCCCGATGTGGTCTTTGTGGCCACCAAAACCTTTCATTTGCCTCGAGTGCTGGAGGGACTGGAAGCGGTGTTTCGTCCGGG
>JAWLET010000209.1:2960-5076 GCA_041685955.1 Desulfobacteraceae bacterium
GGGGTCCATAAGGATTCCATGTGCTTTGACGTGGCCAATCAATCCCGCACCGAGATCGATTTTCTGGGAGGAAAGGTCGTGGAATACGGGCGGGAAACCGGGGTGCCCACGCCGTGTTATTCGGTGATGACCAATCTGGTGAGGGACCTGGAGAACAAGTATTTATAAGAAGGGGCGTCCCTCTGGTCTGAGAAGTACCAATATAATGTGGGGGCAATGAACAGGGGATCCCCTTTGAGAGGAAGGGTTTTATGGAATCCGGCAGAGACATGCGTAGGCTTGTGGACACGGCCCTGGGAAGGCGGGCCGCAGATCTTGTGGTCCAAAACGGGGACCTCATGGATGTGTATACGGGGCGGATGCTGCCGGGTCGGTCCATTGCCATAACAGACGGATGGATCGCCTATGTGGGATCCGACGCCGAGCACACCGTAGGGCCTGAGACCCGGGTGATCGATGCCGGTGGACGGGTGGTGTGTCCGGGGTTCATGGACGCCCATACCCACCTCATCAATTACTTCAATATGCCCGAGTTTCTTTCCTATGCCATCCCCTCGGGCGTGACCACCCTGGTCACGGAACTGGAATGTTACGGGTTTATTTTAGGAGCGGAGGGAGTGAGGATCTTTCTGGATCAGATAGAATCCTCTCCCATCAAGATTTATGCCCTGGTTCCGCCCATGATCTCCCTCAGTCCGGCCGTGAGACCGCTCATGATCAGGCCGGAGCAGTTGGCCGGGCTCTTTGAAGATCCCCGGGTCATGGGGTTGGGGGAGTCATTCTGGCAAGGGACCATCCTGACCCCGGATCAGCGGGTGCTGGACCTCATCTCCGAGACCCGGAAGCATAGAAAATCGGTCCAGGGCCACGCGGCAGGGGCCTTTGACCAAAAACTGGCTGCTTATGCGGCCATCGGGGTGGAGTCGTGTCATGAGGCCATCTCCACCGAGGACGTGCTCAACCGTCTGGAGATGGGACTGTACGCCATGATCCGGGAAGGGGATATCCGGCGGGACCTGGAAATCATTCTTCCCCTCAGAGACAAAATCGATTTTCGCCGGGTCATTCTGGTGACCGATGGTACCAACCCGAACCTTTTGATGCAAAACGGCTACCTGCAGGATGTGGTTCAGAAGGCGATCGACCTGGGGGTCGAGCCCATGGATGCAATCCGCATGGTGACCCTCAATCCGGCCGAACATTTGGGCCTGGACACCCTCACGGGCGGCATTGCCCCCGCTCGGTACGGGGACCTGCTGATCCTGCCGGACGCCCGCACCATGAAGCCCCAATGGGTGATTTCAAAGGGCAGGGTAGTGGCCCGGGATGGGCAGGTCACAGTCACCCTCCCGGCAGCACAGTACCCTGAACAGCTCATGAACACGGTCAGAGCCGATCCGGTTTCGTCCGGTGATCTTCGCATTTCGCAATCCCTGGCCGATGCGGACGGGAAGGTGCGCACCCTGGATATCCAGCCGGGCGGCCTGGTGGCGCGGGAGGGAAGGGCCCGCCCCAAGGTCGTCTCCGGAGACTTGGCAGCTGATCCGGAAAACGACCTGCTCAAGATCTTCTTCATGGAGCGCCTCAGCGGTCAGGGGGATTCCTTTACGGGGTTTGTACGGGGATGGGGTCAGAAACAAGGGGCCGTTGCCACCACCCTTTGCTGGGATGCAGGAGGCATTATGGGGATTGGTGAAAACGATGCGGATCTAACTGCCGCTGTCAACCACCTCATAGACATCCAGGGGGGGACCGCGGTCTTTGTGGACGGAGACCTGATATTGGAGATTCCCCTGAGCGTAGGGGGATATGTTTCCCCACTAAACATGGCGGAACTGGCAGAGCGGTTGAGCCGCTTTCAGAAGAGGATAACCTCCCTGGGGACCCGGTTGGATTTCGCCCATCTGGCCCTGAGTGTGCTCACCACACCGGCCATCCCGTTTATCCGTATGACGGAGAAGGGGTATTATCGTTTCAGGGAAAGCGATGTGGTGGGATTAGGGGAGAGTTAGGAACCTCTCAGGTCGCCTGGAAAATACCGGAAAGGGACTCCATGAGACAGAAAGGAATGGTGCTGGATAAACGGGTCGGGGCCGTGACTGAGGCCGCGGCCCGG
>JAWLET010000210.1:0-5074 GCA_041685955.1 Desulfobacteraceae bacterium
TTGGGATCCAGGATCATGAGGCTCAGGGAATTTTCCTCTTGACTTTCAGTGAAATTTACAGTAAATGGGTTTACCCTGAATCAGGGGTTCACCCATGGCGGTGTGAGGGGATTGTGAAATTAACGGATAAGCAAAAGGCCTTTTTGGCGTATCTCTCCCGGTATATGGAGGATTGGGATACGGCGCCCAGCTTTGATGAGATTTGTGGGTATTTTGGCTTCAAGTCTTATAACACGGTGTCCACCTACCTCAACATTTTAGCGCGAAAAGGCTATATCCGTCTTCCCAAGGAAAAAAACCGCAAACGGGCCCTGGAGGTCATCAGACCCGTAGAAACCCGGCGGTTTGAGTTTCCGGTGCTGGGAAAGGTGGCGGCCGGAAAACCGATCGAGGCCGTGGCTCATATGGGATCGGTGGAGGTCCCCCCGTCCATGGCGGGGAATGGAGACTATTTTGCGCTTCAGGTCAAAGGGGCGTCCATGGAAGAGGACGGGATTTTGGACGGGGACCTGGTGGTGGTCAGGAAACAGCCTGCTGCGGAAAACGGTGAGATCGTAGTGGCCGTGATCCAAAATGAGGCCACAGTCAAACGGTATTACAAAAGGGAAGACCACATCGAACTTCGGCCCGCCCACCGGGGGATGACATCCCTTCGAATCAAATCAGGGGGCCTTCGAATCCAAGGAAAGGTGGTGGGGGTGATGCGGTATTATCGGTAACGCCTTGCCGGGTGTGTAGAATCTTGGTTTGCAACTTATACGCAAGAAGCGAAGGTGTTTTGTCAAAATTAACGTTTGATTCATTAGCGATAAAGGTGTCAGGTTTCGGGTTTCAGGTCCCGTTCTTTACTGAAACCTGAAACCCGAACACAGGTGACTGATTGGGTTGCGGCCGTTAGGCTTGCATAGGAGGTCACCCCTTGTACCGACATATTGTTCATGTGCACATACCCGCCCTGCGCATCGCCCTGGCACGGATTTCCGAGCCCTGTCTCAGAAATCGGCCCGTGGTTGCGGCCCTCCCTGAATCTCCGCGTGCCCGGGTCCTGTCGATCTCGGGCGAGGCAAGGAAAGTAGGCGTGTTCAAGGGGATGTTTCTGGCAGAGGCCCTGAAACGCTGCCCGGATCTGCGGGTGCTTCCCCCGGATATGGAGATGGTGGAACAGGCGTCTCATGGTATGGCCCGGATTGCAGCCCAATATACTCCCCGGTGGGAGGTCTCCAGACCGGGACATATCTATCTGGATTTGACCGGTACCCAGCGACTCTGGGGCGCGGTCAAGGACACGGCCTTCCGGGTAAGGGAGGAGATAAGGGCGGCGCTGTCCCTGAAAGGAACCGCAGGGGTGGCCAGTAATAAACTGGTGTCCGATATCGCGTCTCGTACCGAATGGGGAGAAGCGGTATTGGATGTGGACTCCGGCAAGGAGGCCGCTTTTCTGGCCCCCCTTGAGGTGGACCGGATCCCCGGCATCGGACGGATCTACCGAAAACGCCTCATGGAAGAGTTGAATATCTTTTGTATCGGACAGCTGGCAGGGCTGAACTTGGATCGGTTGAAACTGGTCTTCGGTCCCCGTGCCCCTGTGATCCGTCAAAGGGCCCTGGGGATTGATCCCACCCCGGTCTATTCCGCGCCTCAAAACCCCCTTATCAGCGAAACCGTGACGCTTTCCGGGGATGAAAACGACGACGCGATCCTTTTGCAGACCCTTTTTAGACTGGTGGAAAGGTGTGCCTATCGGATGCGGAAATACAGGCTTGTGCCCACAAAGACCGGGCTGCTGGTCAGGTATGCCGATCAGGTGGAAATGTGCCGCCGGATATCTCTTTCTCTTGCCCCCTGCATGGATCCCCTCTCCCACCGCGTCGATTTTTGTGATCCCGACCTCTACGATCCGTTAGAAACCCTTTTTTTCCAGGTGTGTCACCGGAGCGTTCGGGTCCGGCTGATAAAGGTATGGTTCTGGGACTTTGCAGGGCCGGAGCACCAGATGCCCCTTTTCCAGGTGCCCTTCCCGGACACAGCGAACCACCGCAGGATCGCCCGGGCCCTGGACCGGATTCGGGACCGCTATGGAGAAGGGGTGATCCGGTACGGAAAGGCTGCTTAATCCTGATATCCACACCCATGGCTTTTGTCCACCTCCATGTCCATTCCCACTATTCCAGAGGGTGGGGACTCTGCTCCATTGGGGCGCTTTTGCGTGTCGCCGGGGGTATGGGACTGGACCGGCTTGCCCTCACCGACACCAATGGACTCTACGGGATGGTGGCCTTTGTGCAGGAGGCACAAAAGATGGGGATCAGACCGGTGGTGGGAAGTGAGCTGGTGGCTGACGGCCGACGGGCCGTGGCCCTGGTCAAAAATCCACAGGGGTATATGCATCTGTGCCGGATCCTCTCCGCCCGTCATTGTGATACCGGATTTGATCTGGTCCACACCCTCAGGGAGATGCGCCGGGGGCTCATTATTTTTTCAGACGATTTCCAGCTGTTGAACGCCCTGAAAAGGGATTCCACTGAAGATCTCTATGTGGAGATGTCCCCGGGATATCAAATGGGGGCCTGTTATGCCTTTTCTCGAAAAAGCGGGATCCCGCCCCTGGCCACCCACCGGGTCTATATGCTGAACAAAAACCAGTTTCCCCTGCACCGTATCCTGAGGGCCGTGTCCCTGAACACCAAGCTTTCCAGGCTGAGGCCGGAAGACACCTGCCGGGAACATGATGTCTTACAGACCCCGAACCGAGTGATCGACCAGTTCCCGCATGCGCCGGCAGCAGTCTTCAATACCGTAAAGGTGGCAGAGTCCGCGTTTGTGGACTGGGACTTTGACCGGACCGTATTCCCTCGATTCCAAAACATGGATGATCAGAAGGCCTTTGAGCTCCTCTACCACAAGACCCTAAAGGGCTGCAGGGCCCGATACGGCTCACTCTCCCGGGCCGTGAGGGAGCGGGTAGACCATGAGATGCGGATTATTCGGGACAAAAACTTCGCGCACTATTTTCTGGTGGTGGACCATATCACCCAAAAGGCCCGCAGGTCCTGCGGCCGGGGGAGTGCCGCTGCCTCCATTGTGGCCTATGCATTGGGGATTACCCATGTGGATCCCATCAAACACCATCTTTTCTTTGAGCGATTCTTGAACGCCCAGCGGATGGATCCCCCGGATATCGATATCGATTTTGCCTGGGATGAACGGGATCGGATCATGGATGCCTTTTTTGCCGCTTATGGCAACCGTCGGGCCGCCATGGTGGCCAATCATAATCACTTCGGAGCCAGATCGGCTGTCCGGTCGGTGGCCAAGGTCTTTGGCTTAACAGAGCTGGAGATCGGAGCGGTGACGGACAAGATCAGTTTCACGCAGCGTTTGGAAGGAGACGGACAAACCCTGATCCGTCAGCCTCAGATGAGAGAGGTAACCTTTAAAAAACCCTGGGATGAGATCCTGGCCGCAGCCGCCGGGCTTGAGCACCATTTCAACCATCTTTCCACCCACTGCGGAGGCGTGGTGGTGGTGCCGGATGACATTCGCAGGCACTGTCCCGTGGAGATCTCGAACAAGGGACTTCAGGTGCTTCAATGGGAAAAGGATTCGGTAGAGGACTCGGGTCTGGTAAAGATTGATATCTTGGGAAACCGAAGCCTGGCCGTACTCCGGGATGCCATGGATCAGGTGGAAAAAAATTATGGATTGCATCTGGATTACGCCGGGCTCAATCCCCTCAACGATCCGGAAACCGTGCGGATCTTTTACAAAGGAGATACCTTCGGGATATTCTATTTTGAGAGCCCGGCCACCCGGCAGGTTCTGACTCAGGCGGGATCCGGGTTTACCTTTGAAGAATATCGCCACCAGGACCATTTTTCCCTTAATGTGATTGTGACGTCCATCATCCGGCCTGCGTCCAACCCCCATATCCATGACTGGGTTTCCAGGCTTCGGGGGACCCCCTGGCGCCCCCCGCATCCCCTTTTAGGTCCGGTACTGAAAGAAACCCTGGGCATCATGGTATTTCAGGAGCAATTGAGCCAGGCCGCCATTCACCTGGCCGGGTTTGATCCGGCCGAGGCCGATACCCTCAGAAAGACGGTCAGTAAAAAAGACAGGGAAAAAAGGCTCGGGGATTTTCATGCGCGTTTCGTGCAGGGGGCTGCTGCGCGGGGGGTTTCCTCAAAGGTGATCGACAGGGTGTGGGAGATGATGATGGGGTTTGACGGATACAGCTTTTGTAAACCCCATTCCGCCAGTTATACCCTGGTGGCCTATAAATCCGCCTATCTGAGGGCCCATTACCCGGCGGAATTCATGGCCGCTGTCCTTTCCAATGGGGGAGGGTATTACAGTACCCTCAGCTATATATCCGAAGCCAGGCGCATGGGACTCAAGGTTCTCCCTCCCCATATCAATGAAAGCGAGATCCGATACACAGGACAATGCGGTCGGATCCGGATGGGCTTGATGCAGCTGAAAGGGCTTTCTCAGAAGGGAATGGAGGCGATCATCCATGAGCGCATCCAGAACGGACCCTTTGATTCCCTGCATGCTTTTTTGAAACGGACCGGGTCGCGCCTTCAACTCAAGGATGTCAGGGCCTTGATCAAGGGCGGGTGTTTTGATCCGCTCCACCGGACCGGCCACCGGGCCCAACTCATGTGGGACGCAATGGCTTTTTTCCACCGGCAGGACGCGCAGAAATCCGCCGGTCTTTTTGACGGCCCGCCTGCCTTACCCGAGCGAGAGCGATGGCAGGCAGGCCCGAAGGGTTTTCATTCGCCCACCTCCGGCACTATTTCCCCATATTCCAGAGGTCTCATGCTGAAACAGGAAGTGGAGAGCTTCGGTTTTATCGTGTCAATGCACCCGCTGGCGGTGTATGACCGCGTACTGAAAAATATCCACCATGTTCAAGCCAAGCATCTGGCCCGCCACATCGGAAAAAGGGTGACCACCGTAGGGCGTCTGGTGACCCAAAAGCGGGTACGCACAAAAACAGGCCGCCCCATGATGTTCATGACGTTTGAAGACCAAAGCAGTACCTTTGAGACGGTTTTGTTCCCCAAAA
>JAWLET010000211.1:0-5036 GCA_041685955.1 Desulfobacteraceae bacterium
CATGGATATCGGGATTATCCTCTTGCGGTTCGTGGCGGTTTTCTGCCTGTTTGATGCCCTCAATCTGGTCTTTTCCGGGGCCTTAAAAGGGGCCGGCGACACCCGGTTTATCATGTGGACGGTTGCCGGCCTCTCCCTGGGGGTTATGATCCTCCCGGTCTATGTGGCCGTAGAAGTGCTGGGGGCCGGGCTGTATACGGCCTGGGTCCTGGCCACCCTATATATCAGTGCGCTGGGGATTGCCTTTTGGTGGCGGTACCAGAGGGGAAAATGGAAAAAGATGCGGGTCATTGAGGAGCAGCCTGTGGAAGGCCCCTCACCCATGGGAGGGGCCGTGCCCGTGCCCCGCGAAACCTGAAAAAAGATCGGCCATTTTCTGTCCGGATCATGATACCCATATATTTATAATCTTCTTGAGTTTACCCAAGGAACCTCAGACTTCGACAAGAAAGCTTTTTAAGCTATCTCAGGGAGATGGCCAACTTCGCAATAATGAAAGACCTGGGAAGCTCACCTCAAGAAAACCGATTCAGCATCAAAAATCCAACCTTGAACCTCTGAACCATTGAACCTTTCAACGGCAACCCCCTACACCCCGAGATAGGCCTCCCTGATGTCAGGAGACCCTTTGATCTCTTCGGCGTTCCCTTCGGCCTTGATCCGGCCCTCATGCATGATATACACATAATCCGCGGCATTGAGGGAGGCGTCCGCGTTTTGTTCGATCAACAGCACGGTCAGGCCGATATCGTCTTTCATTTTCTGGATGGTATCAAAGACCTCCTGGACCAGCAGGGGGGCCAGGCCCTGGCTGGGCTCGTCCAGCATGATCAGATCCGGCATGGTCATCATGGACCGGGCGATGGTGGCCATCTGCTGTTCGCCCCCGCTCAGGGATCCGGCGAGTTGGTGTTCTCTTTCTTTGAGTCTGGGGAACAGGGTGTGCACAGTGGCCAGGGATTCATCCCGGTGGGCGAATGCCTTTTTCACATAAGCCCCCATGAGAAGATTTTCATGCACCGTCATGCTGGGGAAGAGGTGTTTTCCCTCCGGCACCAGGGCCACCCCCATATCCACCTTTTTATGGGTGGGGACGTTGGTGACATCCATATCCTTGTAGAGGACCTGACCTCTCCATGGCTGGATCGATCCGAAAATGGTCATGAGGAGGGTGCTTTTGCCCACTCCATTGGGACCCAAAAGTGAGGTGATGGATCCCTTTTTGACCTGAAGGCTCGGCTTCCACAAGACCTGCATGGGACCATAGCCTGATTCAAGATCTGTGACCTTTAACATGCTTACTCCTCCGGTGGATGGCCCAGATACACTTCAATCACTTTGGGATCTTCCAGGGCCTCTTTGGTGGGGGCATCCACAATTTTGGCACCTTGATGCAACACAATGACCTTTTCGGCCAATCCCACCACCGCCCGCATGATATGCTCCACCATGGCCACGATGGCAATATTCTCCTCGTCAGCCACCCGTTTGATAAAGGCGACCATTTGATCGATATCATTGGGATGCATCCCCGCCATGGCCTCATCCATCAGAAGGAGCTTGGGTTTCATGGCCAGGGACCGGGCAATCTCCATCAACTTTTTTTCCACCGGGGTCAGCATGCCTGCGGCCTTGTCCCTGTGGGCCGTGAGTTCCACCCGTTCGATAATCTGATCAGCGATCTCCAATGAACCATCCACGTTCAGGCTACGGCCCTGGGTACCGAACATGGCCCCCACCGCGATGTTTTCTCTCACCGTGGCCGAGGCAAACGGCCTGGGAATCTGAAATGTCCTCCCGATCCCCAGAGGGGCCCGTTTGAAGGGGGCAAGCCGGGTGATATCCATGCCGTCAAAAAACACCTTCCCCTCTTCAGGGAAAAAGACCCCGTTGATGACATTGAACAGGGTGGTCTTGCCGCTCCCATTGGGACCGACGATCCCCACGAATTCCCCTTCATCGATTTCCAAACTCACCTGATTGACGGCCACCAGGCCGCCAAAGCGTTTGGTTACATTGTCAAGCTTCAATAAGGCCATGTTGTTACCTACATAATGAAACGTTCCAGTGCGGACCCCCTGGTTCTGGCTTTCAGCATGCCCACGATCCCCTCAGGGAACACCACAATGATCACCAGGATGACCGGGGCGAAAATGAGCAGTTGAAATCCAGGGAGGAATATGGACAGATAATACTGGGCAATACCGTAGACCAGCCCGCCGACCAGGGGCCCCAGCAGGGTTCCCGCGCCCCCGAGCATGACGATAATAATGGCCTCGATGGTGTAATGGATCTCAAACACCTCAGGGGGGAACACATAGGGTGTTTTCAGGGCCCAGGCGGTAGCCCCGAGCAGGCCGGCCAAACACGCGCTGGTGATAAAGGCGATGATCTTGAACTTGGTGACATTGATGCCCATTACCTTGGCGGCGTCTTCGTCTTCCCTCAAGGCGGTCAGGGCATATCCGATTTTACTCCGCATGTAAACCAGGGTCACAAACGCAGCCAGCGCAGCAATCACCAGCACCATGACATCGGCCCAATAGGTAGACAAGACCGCAGCCGTGTCCCGGCCCAGGATCTTGTTCAGGTCGGCCGTGAATATCATGCCCTCGGATCCATTCCATATTCTGGCGCCTTCGATCAGGAATCGGAAGCCCTCGTTCACCCCGATGGTGGCAATGGCGAAATAGGCCCCTCGGAGTCTCAGGGCCACAGCGCCCACGGCCATGGAAAGGAGGGTGGACATCACCATGGCCAGCCCAAACCCGATAACGATTATCCATACACCCAAAAACTCATACTGGACCAGCCGGGTAATGGATAAGGCCATGCCGTAGGTCCCCACCCCCAGGAATGCCACATACCCAAAATCCACGTACCCGGTCATGCCGAGGAAAACATTAAAGGCCTGTCCCAGGGCGCAGTAAAACAGGAGCATGGACATGAGCTGCCACATCCCTTCCATGTTTTCACCGATCAGAAACAGGACGCAATAGGCGGCGAACACGGGAACAAGGGGCAAATATTTCGGTATCTGTTTCATTTTGCTCTCAGGATTCCAGTGGGTCTGATCAACAGGATGACCAGCAATATGACAAAGGATAAGAAGCGGGTGAGGGCAAAGGGTTCCACGCCCGGTATATAGGCGAACAGCGTGTATGAGCCGTTCTCAATGAGCCCGAAGACCAGCCCGCCGAAAAAGGCCCCGTACGGCGATGCAAGGCCGCCCAGCACAGCGATCACAAAGGCCTTGAGGGTATATCCGCCGCCCATGTAGGGATTGATCCCCACAGGAATGAACATGGTGAGCAGAACACCGCTGGCCACGGTCAACCCGATCCCCAGGGCAAAACTCAACGCATATGCGCCGCCCACATTGATTCCGCACACTTGGGCCCCTTCACTGTCCTCCACCACGCTTCGGACCGCTGATCCGGCCCGGGTCTTCTTGAACCACAAAAAGAGGAGCACCGCGATGAGGACGCTCCCGATACCGGCATAGAGCTTGGACAGGGGCAAAACAGTGATGCCCAGATCTATTTTGCCCACAACCCAGTTGTAGCCGCGAAACTCTGAACCGAAAATCAGCTTTATAAGCTCTTCGAGTAAAACCCCGATGGAGAAAGTGGCCAAAAGCGTGGCCAATTCAGGCGCCTTGATCAGTTTTCGGATGGTGGTATAATAAAAGATGAGGCCCAGGCCCATGCCCACCCCAAAGGCCACAGGAACGGCGAACAGGGGACTGATTCCGAGAGAACTGAACAGGAACAGGGTCACAAAGGCCCCCACCATAATGAATGCCCCGTGTCCCACATTGACCACTTTCAGTACCCCGAAGATGAGGCTGAGGCCCATGGTGGCCATCCCGTACACCGCACCCAGCACGACGCCCTGGATCAGATTTCCGCCTAATTGTTCAAAAAACATGGCCCGGTTTCCTCGTGCTCTTAAAGGGACAACAGCCCTGCCTGCACAGGCAGGGGGCGGGACACAAAAAACCCCGGGCCCAAGGCAGGGGCCTGGGCCGGGGCATCACTGAGGGGTTACTTGGGAACCGCTTTTACGCCCTTCACCTTTTCCTGGAAGGTGGGCATGGGATAGCAGACCTCACCGGTCCGGGCCTCCTCGGGCCACACAATGACCCTTTCGCCGTCCTGCCACTGCACATCCACCATGGTGTGGCCTACCTGCAGGCCGCTGTCATCCACTGCCCATCCCCCGTAGAAGCTCATGAACTCCAGATCACCCAGCGCGGCCCGGACCTTGCCCGAATCAACGGAATCGGCATCTTGGACCCCCAGGACATAGGCCAGTACCTGGGCGCCGGCTTCGGCGGCATGGTAATCCGGGAGCATATCCTCGTCGGTGGCCTTTCTGAAGAGCGCCATGAACTCATCCTGGGACGGTCCGATCCAGGGAAGCCCGGTGGCCTTGGCCTCTTCAGCCGAATATTTTACCCCGTATTCCCAGTGGGAAGGTCCCATGACCCCTTCGGCCATGGTGGTCAATGCGTCATAAAATGCCGGGAGGGTAGCCGCGGCGATAAGGGAAAGGGCGTTCACATTAATGTCTAAGTCCGCCATCTGCCGGTTGAAGAGCTGGCCGTCTTCAAAGTGGCCGCCGCCCAGGACAAAATCGGCCTTGCTGGCCTTGAGGGCCGAGAGGAGGGGGGTTAAATCCGTAACCCCTTTGGGATAGGTACGCTCAAAAACAATCTCGAAACCGAGTTCCTTGGCATGGTCTCTGGCGCCTTCCATGACCATTTTGGCAAACTCGGAATCTTCATAGGCCAGGGCCACCTTCTTGGCATCCGGATCGATCTTATGAATCATGTCCAGGGTGCCCATGTGATAGCTGGTGGCGGGCCCGATGGTCTGAACAGCATACCTGAACCCCTGCTGGAAGATCTTGTTGTTGGCCCCGCCGTGGTCCATGTACAGCATCTGATGGCTTTCGGCCACCGGCGCCCCTCGAAGGGTCAAGCCGGAGCTGTAAGGGGCAAACACCACATCCACCTTATCCACGGTGATCAG
>JAWLET010000017.1:0-22333 GCA_041685955.1 Desulfobacteraceae bacterium
ATTGGTGCCCCCGGCGCGACTCGAACGCACGACACCCAGATTAGGAATCTGGTGCTCTATCCACCTGAGCTACGGGGGCATGGGGATATTTTTATCACAACAGGGTTCAATGTCAAATAATTTTAAAGATGTCCATTTAAAAAATCATTGATTTAGCCATAAAAATGTGTATAATAATAAGGTTAAGGTTCATCAATAATTGGATCGGCCCAATAGGGAGCGGTTTTTCCCCAGCGTAAACACGAGGCAGGGTCCTTTGAACAGCAAGGGAAGTGGGGGTGTAGCTCAGGTGGGAGAGCGGTACGTTCGCAACGTACAGGTCAGGGGTTCGAATCCCCTCATCTCCACCATATTTTGTCGCTTTTCCAATCGTCTCCTCATCCTAAGCGCCCCTGGAAAACGGACGTCGAACCTCCAGGAATAAATGGATCGGCCATGAGTCGCATCGCCACCATAGAGCGGAAAACCAAAGAAACCGAGATCTCCCTTACGCTTGACCTGGACGCAACGGGACCCTCTTCCGTGGTTACCGGCATCCCCTTCTTAGACCACATGCTGGATCTTACGGCCACCCACGGCTTCATGAAAGTGGGGCTCAAGGCCCAAGGAGATACAGAGGTGGATGACCATCACACGGTGGAAGACATTGGCATCTGCTTTGGCCAGGCCCTCAAAAAGGCGCTGGGGGACAAAAGCGGCATCAGACGGTATGGAGAAGCCACCATCCCCATGGATGAGGCCCTGGTCAGGGTGGTGCTGGATATATCCAACCGTCCGAATCTTGCCTATGAGGTCCCGATGCACCGGACCCGTTCCGGGACATTTGATCTCGGATTGATCCGGGAGTTTTTCAGGGCCCTGACCGTCCATTCAGGCATCACCCTGCACATTGATCTTCTAACCGGAGAAGAACCCCATCATATATCTGAGGCCATTTTTAAGGCCTTTGGCAGGTCCTTGGATCAGGCCACCGCTGTTGAACCCCGTTTGGGCGGGCGCCTGGCCACCACAAAAGGGGTCTTTTAAACAGCGGAGCATTCGTGTCCCAAAAGCTTAGAAGATGCACCCCTCATTTTTTCTCCGCACTGGCGCTGATTTGCTTCGCTGCAATGATGTCGGGATGCGCCAAGAAAAAGCTTTCCTCTGAGACCGAGGCCGCCTCAACCGCTCCCATCGACCAGGTAGTGGTGATGGGATTTAAGGCAGCAGTCTCAGAAGGAGATATGCCTAAGGTCTTTCGAAATCCGGTCACCGGGTCTGCCCTCACCTCATATCCGGTCCCGCATTTTGCAGTGGAGGGACTGACGGATGAACTCTTCGATCTGGTGCTCTCCCGAAAAAAATGGGAGTTGGTTCCTCCGGGCCAGGCCCGGGGAGTGGTGGAAAATATTTTGAGTTCGGACAGCCAGGTGGGCATGCGCCCGGTAAAGATCCTGCAGAAGGTGGGGAACACCTTTGGTGCGGATGCGGTCCTCACAGGATACATCTACAGGTGGCGCGAGCGGGAAGGCAGGGATTTTGCCGCAGAACGGCCTGCCTCCGTGGCCTTTGATCTCTATCTGGTGAATCCTGCAGACGGATCGGTGATCTGGCGGCGAAATTTTAACAAAACCCAGCAATCTCTGTTTGAGAATCTATTGGATTTTTCCACCTATATCAAGAGCGGCGGCCGTTGGTTGACTGCAGGAGAGCTGGCCATGTTGGGACTGAAACAAATCCTGAACCAGCTGCCGGGCCCGTCCAAGGCACCGGAGTAATAAAAATACATGCTCATTATTCCCGCCATCGATATTAAGGGAGGACGATGTGTCCGGCTGAAGCAGGGCCTCATGCACGAGGAGACAGTCTTCTCCAATGTACCCTCAGAGATGGCAAAAAAGTGGTTTTCACTCGGTGCCAAAAGGCTTCATCTGGTGGACCTGGATGGGGCGGTGCAGGGAAAACCGATCAACAATGCGGTCATCCGACAGATTGTCAAGGCCGTCCCCATACCAGTGGAACTGGGCGGCGGCATCCGGGATATGGCCACCTTAAAGGCCTATTTCGACCTTGGGTTACAATATCTGATCCTGGGGACCGTGGCCCATAAGGATCCGGCCTTTGTGCGGGAGGCCTGCAGGGCCTATCCGGGCCGGATTATATTGGGCCTTGACGCCAGAGGGAATCACGTGGCCGTTGAAGGATGGACGGAGGAGACCCCCATCACCCCCCTGGATCTGGCCCGCCGGTTTCAGGAAGAGGCCCTGGCCGCAATCATCTACACCGATATACAGCGGGACGGCATGAGAACCGGATGCAATGTGGCGGCCACACAGGCGTTGGCCCAATCCATCCCATGTCCTGTTATCGCCTCGGGGGGGATCTCCACCCTTCAGGATGTGATGGATATATTGCCGCTGGAAGCAGACGGCGTCATGGGCATGATCACGGGCCGGGCCCTCTATGATGGAAGTCTTGACTTGAAACAGGCCGTGAGGGCGTGTGAGAATCCATAACCATTCCGGCCGGTGCGGTCAAATACCGGATTCCGGGTATGTGCGTCAGTTTCGTTTTTAGTGAAACCCGGTCCTTGTTCAGAACATATTTTTCGGTTTTTCGGCTTGACATTAAGGATTAATGTCATATACTAAAGGTTTGTATTTTTTTGGGTTAATCAACACTTAATCCTTTTGAGGCGGGGTATAGGCATGTCGCTCCATGAGAAAATCGGTCAAGATGTCAAAAGGGCCATGAAGGCCAGAGACGACATCCGTGTTTCCGCTTTGAGGATGCTCAGGTCCGCCATAAAAAATCTGCAAGTGGAAAAGGGTCGGGAATTGACGGATGATGAGATCCAGTCGGTCATTTCCTCACATATCCGAAAAGGAAATGAGGCCGCAGGGGAATTCAGGGCCGGGGGGCGCGAAGACCTGGCCCAAAAGGAAGAAGACGAGATCGCCATCTACTACGACTATCTGCCCAAGCAGCTTTCCCCGGAAGCGATCGAGGCCGCCTTGCGCGAAATTATCACAGAACTTTCGGCCCAGGGACCTAAGGATATGGGCAGGGTAATGAAAACGGCAATGGAAAGAATGGCCGGCCAGGCCCAGGGCAAAGAGGTCAGCAAGATCGCCGGTAGACTGTTGGCCTCATAAGTATGAATGCGCCTGTCGCCGTCTTGCTTGCATGGGTCTGACTTCCGAAGCGTTTAATGTATCTGTCTCCACCGGGCCGGCCCGCAGGAAACGATTGCGCCAACGTGCGGCAACAACCTCTAACTTGCTGTTTTTGATAGAGCCTGCATGATTGATCATAGCTATCAGGTTCTGGAATACATTCAACTGCCGGGCATTTTCTCCGGTGATGCCTCATGTTCCTTTGACCGATCAGATTGCCTATCCTTGACGCTTCATACCCCCTTCACAACCAGGGCCATAGGCCATGGTACGGTCCAAGCAAATGCTTACGGTCCGGTCTGCGGAGTCGACACCCGCTGCTTTGGACGATGGACCGTGAAAGCCGGCAGGCAAACCGCTGTGTCAAGGACAAGTACAGCGCAGAGCTCAGGATCCGGGGGCGATGCCAAGATCAGGGCGGAGTCCATAACATAATAGGAGCCTAAGATGAGTATCTCAGAATCCGTCAAAGACCAGATAAAACGGCGAGCGGACATAGTGGAACTCATCGGCCAGTTCGTTCAGCTTAAGAAGACCGGGAAAAATCATTCCGGACTCTGTCCCTTTCATGCGGAAAAAGATCCTTCTTTTACGGTGAGCAGTGAACGGCAAATGTTCCACTGTTTCGGCTGCAAGAAGGGCGGGGATATCTTTGCTTTCTGGATGGCCTACCACAACTATACCTTTCCCGAGGCCCTCAGGGACCTGGCGGAACGATATCATATTCCCATGGACGAAGGGGCCTCCGCCACCAGGGAGAGAGAGAAAAGCGAGCTTCGGAAACGACTTTTTGCGGCAAACGAGACCGCCACCTCCTTTTATGAAAATACACTGGCGGACCCGAAACAGGGAAAGCCGGGGATGGATTACCTGAAGCGGCGGGGCATCTTAGAGTCGATCATCAAGGAATTCCGATTGGGATATGCCCCTGATGCATGGCAAGGACTCCATGATTATCTGAAAGATCAGAATATTGATCCCAAAATAGCGGTGCAGGCCGGACTCATTATCCCCAAAAAGAACGGCGGCTATTATGATCGCTTCAGGGGACGAATCATGTTTCCCATTTTGAACCTGAGAGGCCGGGTCACCGGGTTCGGAGGACGGGTCCTTGATAATGGCCTGCCCAAGTATCTCAACACGCCGGAGTCCCCTATTTTTCACAAAGGGGAGTTTCCATATGGCCTGCACGCGTCTTTCAAGGCCATAAGAGAGCGGGGACGGGCCGTCATCACCGAAGGGTACATGGATTTTCTGGCCTTGAGGCGGTACGGGCTCAATGAGGCCGTGGCCACCCTCGGCACCGCCCTGACCGGAGAGCATATACGAAAAATAAAAGGATACGCCAAAGAGGCTGTGGTCGTCTTTGATTCGGATGAGGCAGGCAAGACCGCGGCCTTGAGCAGTCTTCCGTTGTTTTTGAATGAAGGATTGTCTGCAAAAGCGGTGGTCCTCCCGGACGGTCACGACCCGGATACGTTTTTAAAGGAGAATGGGCCGGAGTCCTTCGAGAAGCTCCTTACAGGTGCGACGCCTCTGTTCGATTTTTACCTGGACCAAAAATTATCTCCTGCCAATACCGGTATTGAGGGAAAAATCGCCCTGTTGAAGGAATTGCTTCCGGTCCTGTTGAAAGTCCGCAACAGGGCCCAGCGGTCCCTGTACATCAACCGGGTTTCTCAAAAAACCGGGATCAAGGAAGATGTCATCTTGTCCGAACTTGAAGCATTGAAAAAGACCCTTTCACCTGATTCCTTTGAACGGGGGATTCGGGCCAGGGTGGCTGCATCTCAGGTTGAGGGGTGCCTCGGGGATTTTCAGCTCCTGAACCTGATCTGCCATCATCCGGATACTGTTCAGCGGTTGATGGACTGTGAATGCCACACCCTGCTTTCGGACCCCGTGGTTACCGGAATCGTGTCCGCGATTTTTGAGGTCTATGGCAAAGAGGGGGAATTTTTACCTGAAAGACTGGTGGAAAGCCTTGACAGTGAAGAGATGCAGATAACATTCAGGGAAATGCTGGTTTCCAATTCCATTTACTCGAGTCAGGAGGTTCAACAGGCCATCCAAGAGATCGAGACAAAGGTATACCATAAAAAGCTTTCAGACTCTTTTAATCAGGCCCAGGGAGATCCCGCGGCCATGAACCGGCTTTTGAAATTAAAGGCGGAAGGACCGCCAAGGCCTTATTCGGGGAAAGAAGCTTTGGGGAGGTAAATTTAATGGACAAAAACAATGACATAATCAACTTAAAGCGGCTCATCGATAACGGCAAGGACAAGGGATATATCACCTTCGAAGAGTTAAACGATGATCTGTCTGACGATATTGTGTCCTCTGAAGAGCATATTGATGATCTGATGATGATGTTCGAGGAATTGGACATCATGGTGATCGACGAGTCAGCCAAGAAAAAGATTGAAAAGGCCAAAAAAGACAAGAAAAAGGCAGCTGCACAGGAAGACAAAACCGCCGCCTCCTTTGAGTTGCCGGACGCCTCCTCCCGGGGATCGGATCCGGTCAAGATGTATTTGAGGGAAATGGGGCGGATCTCTCTTTTAACCCGCGAAGGGGAAGTGGAAATCGCCAAGCGAATCGAGGCCGGCGAAAAGGAGGCCATGGAAACCCTTCTCCTCTGCTCCGTAGGGGTGGAGCATATTATTGACCTTGGAGAGGATCTGGTGGCCGGAGCAGTCAAACTGAAGGATGTGATCAACGATCTGGAAGATGACGACAGTTATGTGCATATGGGTGAAAGAAAGGACTCTCTGTTAAATCTTATCGAACAGATGAGGGACCTCAACGAGGGGCTGCGCATTAAAAGGCGACAAAAGATGAGCGGCAAATGCTCTGATAAAAAGAAGAAGGCCCTGGCTGCCCAAATAAAGGAGGATCAGAAAAGGATCATGGCCCTGGCCGGTTCATTCAGCCTCGAAAAACGGCAGATCGAACTGATGGTGGAAAGATTTCGCGAGTTTATGGCCCAGGTGGACCAGGCAGAGAGAGACATTGCAGAATGCATGCTGCGGGCCGGCGGCAAATCCATCTCCTATCTCAACAAATGTATTGCCAAACTTCCCAAGACAGCCAAAAATGACCAGGTGGTAAAACCGCTCGGCCTGACAAAAAGCGAATTGCTGGAGTTAAAGGCCAAAGCCGACCGGGGGCTGGCGGTGATTGATGAAGTCAAGGAACGCTCCAACATGACCCCGAGACAATTGAAATTGAAATTGAAAAAGGTGGAGGGGAGCCTGGAGAAGGCGAACAAAGCCAAGGCCGAACTTATTCAGGCCAACCTGAGACTGGTGGTCAGTATTGCCAAGAAATATACCAACCGGGGGCTGATGTTCCTTGACCTCATTCAGGAGGGCAATATCGGCCTGATGAAGGCGGTGGACAAGTTTGAATACCAGCGGGGGTATAAATTCAGCACCTACGCCACTTGGTGGATCCGGCAGGCCATCACCCGGGCCATTGCAGATCAGGCCCGGACCATTCGTATTCCCGTTCACATGATCGAGACCATCAACAAGCTCATGCGGACCTCCCGATACCTGGTTCAGGAACACGGGCGTGAACCCACCTCCAAAGAGATTGCTGAAAAGATGGAGTTTCCCCTGGAAAAGGTCCGAAAGGTTTTGAAGATTGCAAAAGAACCCATATCACTGGAAACCCCTATCGGGGAAGAAGAAGACAGTCACCTGGGCGATTTTATAGAGGACAAGAACATCCTGTCTCCCGGGGATGCAGTGGTCAACTTCGGTTTGGCCGAACAGACCCGGCGGGTGCTCACGACACTGACCCCGAGAGAGGAAAAGGTCCTCAGGATGCGATTCGGCATCGGAGAAAAGGCGGATCACACCCTGGAAGAAGTGGGAAGGGATTTCTGTGTCACCCGCGAACGTATCCGGCAGATAGAGGCCAAGGCCCTCAGAAAGCTGAGGCATCCGAGCCGAAGCAGAAAATTGAAAAGCTTTATGGAAAGCTGATATTGGGACCCGACCGCTACTGCTATATTTTGCTTGACAAATTTTTGCCGGATACGCATTTTATACAGATTAGTGGAAGCTCGTGAAGGGCCCATAGCTCAGCTGGAAGAGCCACCGGCTCATAACCGGTAGGTCCCTGGTTCGAACCCAGGTGGGCCCACCAGAAATAAACATGTTGCCAAAAACATCTGTTAACAAATGGCTTGTTAGATGTATGGTATTGCCCATGGTCGCGTGGGTGAACCCCAAGGGCGCATCCTTTCACAAGGATGCGCCTTTTCAATTTCCGGGATCTGTAGGCGGTGGTCCGGCATGGCGTTCAAGGTAAAGCACTTTATTGAGTTACTGGAAACCATTGCACCGCTTTCTTTGGCCGAACCCTGGGATAATCCCGGGCTTCAGGTAGGCTCTGCCGCCATGGGGGTAAAGCGGGTGTTCGTCTCCCTGGATCCGACTCTGAAGGCGGTCCGGCTCGCTGCAGCGTCCGATGCCCAGCTTCTCTTTACCCATCATCCCCTGATCTTCAAGCCCATCTTTAAGGTTGAAACCACGGCCTTTCCGGGTGATGTGATTGGGAGCGCCTTGAAACAGGGAGTCGCCATCGTGTCGGCTCATACCAACCTCGATGCAGCCAAAGGGGGTATTAACGATATCCTGGCCGATCTTCTGGGACTTCACAATGTGTCTGTCTTAAGCCCTGTTCAGACTTGCGACCAGGCCGGCCTGGGAAGGATCGGAGATCTCCCTGAACCCGTACCCCTGACCATCTTCGCCCAAAAGGTGAACAGGGCCCTGGGCACTGCCCGGAGACCGACAAGGGTAGGAGAGGGGAGTCGGCACATTAAACGGGTGGCCGTGGTGGGGGGATCAGGGGGAAGCCTGGTAAGACTTGCCCACCAAAAAGGCGCCGATCTGCTCCTTACCGGGGATGTAGGGCATCATACGGCATTAGAGGCGGCCGCCTTGGGCATTGCCCTGCTGGACGGCGGGCACTTCAGGACCGAAAAGGTGGCTTTCACTCAATTTGCCGAGCATCTGGCGGCACGTTGTAGCGGGAAAGGATGGGCGGTGGAATTTGAGAGCGATGAAAACGAAGCCGATCCCATGATATTGACGGACTGAAAAACAAAACGTGTAATAAATATGTCAGAGGTAAACAATTTGGAAGAAAATATGACGCTTTTGATAGCGATCCAGGATTGTGATACGCATATTATGGACATCCAAGCCAAAAAGGAGGCCGGGCCCAAGCGGATCGAACGGCTGAAACAGAACCTGGAAACCTTGGAACGTATCCTAAATGAAGGACGACAACGCCTCAAGGCATGTGAGCAGGAGGCACGGCAAACCGAGCAGGAGGTGGAGAACCTTGAGATCCGTCTCAAAAAGGCCAATGTCAAACTCTCCAACATAAACTCAAATAAGGAATACCGGGCAGCGCTAAAAGAGATCGAGGACCTAAACCGGGAAAAAGCGCTTCTGGAAGACCGCCTCATCGAGTATATGGAAGAGACGGAGGCCCTGAAGGGAGAATGTGCAATCCGCGAGCAGGGGGTTCAGGAAGGTACCCGGCAGTTCGAGGAAGATCGCGACCAGGTACTGAAAGAACAGGCGGATCTAAAAGAGGCCCTGGAGACACTCCAAGAGCAAAGAGCGCGTTTCTCCAAGCATATTGACCTCAACCTCCTGAGACGGTATGATTCACTCAGGGGAAAAAAGGGAGGGGTGGCTGTAACACCGGTGATCAAAGGTGTCTGCCAGGCATGCCACCTGGGTATTCCGCCTCAAAAATTCAATGAACTGATCCGGGGGGATCAGTTTATGCGCTGTCCCAACTGCTACCGCATCATCTACTGGGGAGAGGACCAGCGGTTTCAAAAGAATGGTACGACGTCTTGAATGGAGACGTCAACCTCAGCCGCTTTTGGGGCGCAACCCGAGTGGGGCCGCGGGGCTTTATACATCGGGCATGTTGGAGCAGGACAGATGACCGTCGCCTTGCCTTGGGCAAGGGGGAGGAAAGTCCGGGCTCCGAAGGACAAGGCGCTGGGTAACTCCCAGTCCCGGTGACGGGAAGGAAAGTGCCACAGAAAGTAAACCGCCAGGCACTCAGTCACCTATCAGCACCACCCATTAACATGGAGCTACAAAGCTGTGGCGCCCAGATGTAACACGGACGTGCTGGTAGGTGACTGAGTGCCTGGTAAGGGTGAAACGGTGAGGTAAGAGCTCACCAGCCCCGCCGGTGACGGCGGGGGCTCGGCAAACCCCGCCTGGAGCAAAGCCAAATAGGGGAACGTCTGAGGGCGGTCCGTCCGAGTTCCCGGGTAGGCTGCTTGACCTCAATGGTAACATTGAGGCTAGATGAATGGTCATCGTCTCAAAGGTGGGCGACCCCTTTGAGAAACAGGACCCGGCTTATGGCCTGCTCTGACATGCCTTTTATTTTCGGTCCCCCTGATGCCGTAAGGGGCCCGGGGAAACGCCCCGAAATATGCTCGGGTCTAAACTCGGATAAGGAGGAATATCAAATACCATGTTTATCATAGGCAACTTGCTGGCGGCTGTGGCCAAAATTCTCGATATCGGCTTGACCCTCTACATGTGGATCATTATTGCTCGAGCGGTCATTTCCTGGGTTAATCCGGATCCCTTCAATCCCATTGTGCGGTTTCTGACCAACGTAACAGAACCCGTGCTGTTCCAGATCAGAAGACGGCTCCCCTTGAACATCGGGGGCATCGATTTCACCCCGATTCTCGTCATTATGGCCATCATTTTTATTCAGTCCTTTCTGGTCAGAAGCCTGGCCCAAATGGCAGCCCGGCTTGGATGACAGCTGAACAGTCCATGGCGCAGTCCCAGGAAACCATTATCAACGTAAAGGTATTGCCCAGGTCTTCTAAAAACGAGGTGGTGGGAAAAGACCAAAACCGCTATAAGATTAAGCTGACCGCGCCGGCCCTGGAGGGAAAGGCCAACAAGGCCCTGGTTCAACTAATGGCCAAAAAGCTCGGTTTGGCCAAAAAAGATGTGCGGATTGTCTCAGGGGAACGATCAAAGCACAAATCCATATGTATCGAAGGCCCTTCCGCCAAAGACGTTGAACACCTGCTTTTGAGCGGTTAAAGCCGTTCCCCGGGTTCCCCTGAGGGAACCGGGCACAAGCCACCAACAGGAGATTTTATGGGAAAAACGGCACTGATTTTCGGGATCTCGGGCCAGGACGGGGCCTACTTGGCCAGATGGCTTTTGACCCAGGGCTATCGGGTGGTGGGCGCCTCCCGGGACGCCCAGATGTCCCCTTTCTCCAACCTGATCAAGCTGGGGATTCGAAACCAGGTGGAAGTGGAGTCCGCTTCACTCAAAGAGTTCCGGAGCGTACTCCAGGTTCTTAAAAAGGTGCGGCCCGATGAGGTCTTTAATTTGGCGGGTCAGAGCTCTGTAGCGCTTTCCTTTGACCAGCCTGTGGAGGCGTTTGACAGCATCAGCATCGGCACCTTGAATTTACTGGAAGCCATACGCTTTCTGGAAGACCCCATCCGGCTTTATAATGCGGCCTCCAGCGAATGTTTCGGGAATACCGAAGGTAAAGCGGCTGATGAGACCACGCCGTTTCATCCCAGGAGCCCTTATGCCGTGGCCAAATCCGCCGCCTTCTGGCATGTGGCCAACTATCGCGAGGCCTATGGGCTCTTTGCCTGCTCCGGCATCCTGTTCAATCATGAGTCCCCCCTGAGACCCAAACGGTTTGTCACTCGCAAGATCGCGGATGCCGCCTGCCGGATTGCCCGCAACAAACTGGAAAAGCTCATGCTCGGAAACATATCGGTACAACGGGACTGGGGCTGGGCCCCTGAATATGTGGAGGCCATGTGGCTGATGCTTCAGCAGAAAGATCCGGATGACTACGTCATTGCAACGGGTGAGACCAACCGGTTGGCAGACTTTGTTCAGGAGGCGTTCGCCGCTGTTGGGCTGGACTGGAAAGCACACGTGGAAAGCAATGACGCACTTTACCGGCCCACCGACATATTGACGGCAAAGGCCAACCCCCAGAAGGCCGCCCGCAGGCTGGAATGGAAAGCGAGATACAAGATGCGGGATGTGGCCCGGATGATGGTGGAAGCGGAGATGAAAAATCAACAATAGGAGAAAACACCTATGAAAAAAGCGCTCATTACCGGTATCACCGGCCAGGACGGTGCCTATCTGGCGGAATTGTTGCTCAAAAAGGGATATGAAGTCCATGGCATCAAAAGACGGTCTTCACTGTTTAACACAGACAGGATTGACCATCTCTACCAGGATCCCCATGAAACGGACCGGCACTTCTTTCTCCATTTTGGGGATTTGACCGACTCAACCAATCTGATCAGAATCATTCAGCAGGTGCAACCCCATGAAATCTATAACCTGGCCGCACAGAGTCATGTCATGGTCTCTTTTGAAACGGCTGAATATACGGCCAATGCCGACGCCTTAGGGGCGCTGCGGATTCTGGAGGCCATTCGTATCCTGGGTCTTGAAAAGCGGACTCGGTTTTACCAGGCATCCACATCCGAGCTATACGGCCTGGTGCGGGAAACGCCTCAGAATGAAAAGACCCCCTTTTATCCCCGCTCGCCTTATGCAGCGGCCAAACTTTATGCCTACTGGATTACGGTAAATTACAGGGAAGCCTATGGCATTTACGGATGTAACGGCATTCTTTTCAATCATGAATCCCCCATTCGCGGTGAAACCTTTGTGACCCGAAAAATCACCAGGGGACTGGCCAGAATCAAACTGGGCTTTCAAGACACCCTTTATCTCGGGAACCTGGATGCAAAACGGGACTGGGGGCATGCCCGAGATTTTGTTGAACTGATGTGGCTCATGCTTCAGCAGGACCAACCCAAAGATTATGTGATTGCCACCGGAATACAGCGGTCCGTACGGGATTTTGTCACCACTGCGGGTCAAAATTTGGGCTTTGACATCCGGTGGGAAGGAGAGGGTGTGGACGAAAAGGGCTATGACCAGAACACCAACCGGTGTATTGTCTCTGTGGATCCGGATTATTTCAGGCCCACAGAGGTACACTCCCTGTTGGGGGATGCAAGTCTGGCCAAAGCAGAACTGGGATGGGCGCCCCGGACGTCATTTGATGAAATGGTGAACGAGATGATTGTGCAGGATCTGCGGGATGCGGAACGGGATCTTTTATGTCGGGATCAGGGGTTTTCGGTCCGGAATCGGTTTGAGTAACTCATGAGGCAAAAAATAATCTCTTGACATTGAAGCATTGCGTTGATAGAAGTACAAGTTTTGAGTTTTAACAAACTCCTTGTTCTCTGGACCGGTCTGAACGGGCGGCATGCAGAGAACCAACACATCCTCAACAGGAAAAAGGCCGAAAGGAGAACCTAGAAGATGAGGCATTATGAAACCGTATACATCATCAATCCTAACCTGGCAGACGAGGCCTGCGCAGAGGTCGTGACCAAGTTCGGCACCCTGGTTGAAAACAATAAAGGGGTGGTCATCAGGATTGATGAATGGGGGAAAAGGGATTTGGCTTACAATATAAACAAATTCAACAAAGGATATTACGTTCTCATGCAGTTCTGCGGTGAGCCCGGCATCACCGTGGAGGTCCACAGACAACTGGGCTTAGATGATAACATCTTGAAATTTCAAACCATTCTATTGAGCCAGAATGCGGATGCAGAGGCGCTCAAGGCAGCGGCAGAAGAGGAGAAAGCCGAAAAAACAGCCCAACCGACTGAAACACCAGCGAGTACGGAAGACGAGGGAAAAGATGGCGAATAATAGAAAATATAACAGAAGCAGCCCCAACACCGGAGGACGATTCAGAAGGACCTTTCACCGAAGGAAGGTCTGTAAATTCTGTGCGGATGCCAGTCTGGCCATCGATTACAAAGATGTGAGGGTCCTTAAATATTTTACCACCGAGAGGGGAAAGATAACACCGCGGAGGATCTCCGGTAATTGCGCCAAACATCAGCGTCAATTGACCGTGGCCATTAAACGGGCCAGGAATATCGCCCTGCTGCCGTACACGACCTCCATCGTGAGATAAGCACAAGTTCCCGAAAAACACTCTCAATGCCGAGAGAGCTTTGAAAAAACGCCCAAAGCGCTCATTGTTTTTTGAAGTTTTCCCGGCGTTTGCCATTCTGGAATCTCAATGAAAGCGACAGATGTACTGGGGTGCTTGGGAGGGGCCGCTTTTCTTCTCCTGGCCTCTGCCTGGATCCCTTTTATAGGCCCCTTTCTCAGTCTTTTGACCCCATTGCCGTTTTTGTACTATTCCACGCGGCTGGGCCTATATGAGGGCATCAAGCTTTCAGCAGTGGTGGTCTTTGCCATCGGTATCACTGCACATTTTGCGGGACGGTCCCAGATGATCCTCTTTGCGCTGGAATTCAGCCTTATCGGGCTGGGCCTGTCCGAACTCTTCAGGCGGAATTTCAGTCTCGGGCAGACGGTTTTCTGGGGCACCGTACTGATGTCCCTTCTGGGTCTGGCATCTTTATTCTTCATCGGCCTGACTCGAAACTTGGGCCCCATCGAAGTTATCCTCGACTATTTGCAGGCGGAACTCAATACCACGCTAAAGGCATATGAGGCGGCAAACACGGGGAATGAAAACGCCCTTGAGTTGGATCGTTATGTAAGGGCCTTCATGGCGACCCTATCCAAAATATACCCTTCCCTAATGATTCTGGGGACCGGTTTCGCCCTGTGGCTTAACATCATTATCGCCAAACCGTTGTTCAGGATCAAGGGGCTTACCTATCCTGAATTTATCCCCATGGACCGCTGGAAGGCGCCGGACCATTTGATCTGGGGAGTAATTATTTCAGGTTTTGCTTTATTTTTTTCCTTAAAGCATATACAGTTTTTGGCCATAAACACGCTGATTGTCATATTGGCGATTTATCTGTTTCATGGACTATCCATTATTTTATTTTTCTTAAATAAATACCATGTGCCTTCCTGGATCAGGATCGGTATCTATTTCCTGATAATGATTCAACAGATTTTTCTGGCCGTGCTGACCTTGGCCGGGTTGTTTGATCAATGGATTGACTTCAGGAAAATCCATAAGAGGGTGGAAAGTTGATTTTGATAAAGGAGGATGTATCGTATGGAAGTGATATTAACACAGGATTTTGATGAATTGGGCTTGGAAGGGGATATTGTGAACGTGGCCAAAGGGTACGGCCGCAACTACCTTATTCCCGAGGGGATTGCCCTTGAAGCCACACCCCAGAACCGGAAGGCCATGGAACTCAAGAGTAAAAAAATTGAGGTGAGACGGCTCAAGGTCAAGGCGGATGCGGAAAAACTCAAGGAGCGGATGGAATCCCTGGTGATAAGTCTTCTGCAGAAGGCGGGTGAAGAAGGGAAGCTCTATGGGTCGGTGACGAGCATGGACATCGCCTCAGCCCTGGAAAACCAGGGGATCAGCATTGACAAACGGAAGATCGTCCTGGAAAAACCCATAAAAACCCTTGGGGAGTTTGATATACCGGTCAAAATTTATCCTGAAGTGACTGCCAGTCTAAAAGTGGCAGTGAGCCCGACAGAAGCCTAAAACGTAGGTTCCGGCGGTTCAGCCCTTACAGTCCACCTGAAATTAGGACCCGGATCCATGGCTCAAGCAAAGAAAAAATCCCCGGAGACCTATTTAAAGGTTCCTCCGCACAACAACGAGGCGGAACAGGCCATACTGGGAAGCATATTGCTCAACAATGATACCATGAACCAGGTCATGGATATCCTGTCCCCGGACGATTTTTACCGCGAAGCCCATTCGGCGCTGTTTGAGCGGATGGTTTATCTGTACAACCGCGCAGAACCTATTGATATTATTACGCTCTCGGAAGCACTCACCGCTAAGGGCGCACTGGAAACCAGCGGAGGGACCGAATACTTGGCCTCACTGGTTCAGTCTGTCACTACCTCGGCCGGAAGTGTTTACTACGCGGAAATTATTCGAAATCTATCCGTCAAACGACGGCTGATCGGACAGTGTTCTGTCATTTCCGAACTTTGTTTTCAGGAGGACAAAGAGACCGATGCGCTTCTGGAGATTGCAGAACAGTCCATTTTTGATATTGCTGAAAGTCAGATCAGAGAGGGCTTTGACAGCCTCAACAACGTCATCAAGGAAAGCTTCAAAAAGCTGGAGAGCACCGCGGCATTGGATGGCTATGTGACCGGGGTCCCCACCGGGTTTGAACGGTTTGACCGCCTTACAGCCGGTCTTCAACCGTCTGATTTGATTATTATTGCCGGAAGGCCCAGTATGGGAAAAACCGCCTTTGCCCTGAATATCGGATACAACTCGGCCCAGAAGACGGAAAAAGGCGTGGCCATCTTTTCACTGGAGATGTCCAAACAGCAACTGGGGCTCAGGCTCCTGGGATTTGATTCGGGAATCAACGCCACCCGGTTGAGAACCGGAGACTTGCGGGATGGAGACTGGCAGCGCCTCACGGAATCGGCCAACCGGCTGTCCGAATCGCGCATCTTCATTGATGACAGTTCCGCCATCAGTGTCCTGGAGATGAAGGCCAAGTGCCGCCGATTGAAAAAACGGAGCGAACTGACCTTGGTGATCGTGGACTATATGCAGCTGATCCAGGGCCGGACTACAGCAGAATCCCGCCAATTGGAAATGTCCGAAATATCACGGTCCTTAAAGGCGTTGGCCAAGGACCTGGACGTCCCTGTGGTGGCCCTCTCCCAGCTGAACAGAAAGGTGGAGGACCGGCCCAACAAGCGGCCCCAGTTGTCGGACTTGCGGGAGAGCGGGGCCATAGAACAGGACGCGGATGTCATCGCCTTCATCTACCGGGACGAGGTCTACAACCCCAGATCAGAGGAAAACCGCAATATTGCCGAGATTATTGTGGGCAAACAGCGAAACGGCCCCACGGGATACTTCAAGCTCACATTTCAGAAGGAATTGACCCGGTTTCAAAATTACACCCAGGAGGACGTTCCCATGTGAAGGAATCGGTTTGGGGTCTGTCAATGGGACCCTGAATTGCCGTCCTGGCAGCCTGCTTCCGGGGCACGGATAAAGAAGAGGGTGAAGGTGGTCCCTCCCGAACCATAACAATCCGACACCTGTTGGCAGAATCTGCAATCATGAATATTTCCCGGGCAGGGATCCCCTTTTTGAGGAATGAACCGGCAACGGGTGGACTCCATATCCAGCTTGAAATGATACCGCTCCGCAAAAACCCTCATGCGTAACAGGTCCGCCCCCTTTCCCCCGGCGTTAAAATCAAACGGCCGTTTGGACGAGTACAGCAAGGTTTCCTGGGTGGGGAAAAACCCCTCAAATATTCGCTTTTGATCCTCCCCTGAGATGCCCACCCCAAAATCTTCCACCATCAGCTCCACCCCCTCCCCCTTTTCTCTGACATAAACCATTATCTTTCCTTCATCAGGGGTGTTTTCCACGGCATTGCGAATCAGCCCATCCACCACTTTTTCCAGAACCTGTACGGGCAGGCAAACAGGCGGGGACGTCTCCAGCCGGGTGTGGATATGGATCTTGCGATGGGAAAAGTTGTCTTTTAGGACGCCGATTCTGGATTTTACAAACTCATCCACCTTGATTGCCTCCGGTGGGCTCTCTTTCGGACCGAAATCTTCTTCAATGCGCTGCCTGAGCCACTGCACAATCCCTCCCTCACCGGTCTTTTCCGCCACCAGGGCCTCCAGTTCGTCCATGCATTGGTCCAACAGCAGGGAAAGCATGGAATGGGTCTTGTATTCCGGATCCCGCATGATATCCCCTACCTGATACTGGATTTCCAGTATCCGCTCCAGGTTCCGGCGAGCCCGGGCCAAGGTGGGCTTCCACTCCTCTGCCGGAAAGGCTTCAAGCTTTCTGGACAGCATATTGATGGAGGCCAGGACCACCGAAGCCGGCGTTCTGAGTTCATGGGAGAGGTGGTTGATGATCCTGTCCTTGGCCCGGTTCAGGCCTGACACCTCCTCGTAGGCCCTTTTGAGATCTTCCGAAAACCGTGCGTTTTCGATGGACAGCGCCACCGTACTGGCAATCATGGTCAGCAGTTTGGTGTCATTTGGGTCAAACACGCCTTCCTTTTTGTTCACCGCGATAAGCACCCCCACGATCTTCTCCCGGCCCTCCAGGGGCACTACCACAAAATTGCGACTCTCAAATCCAATGGCCTGGTCCAGGCCGTCATGGAAGTCGGGATCCCTGTGGGGATCCGGTACAACAATGGGATGTCCGGTCCGGATGGCCCTGCCTGAAATGCTCCCTTCAAAGGGATGCCGCTTCGTCTTGATCTGTCTCAGTGCAGAACTATCGTCATAAGCGGCGCCCAGAAAATGGATATCGCCTTTTTTCTCATCCAGCAGTCCCACCACCGCGCCTTCCGTATTCAACAGCCTTCTCACCTCGCCGCTGATATAATCCAAGAGGTCCTCCAGCCGCGGATATCTCGGTAGGGCGCTGCTGATCTGAAACAATGCCTCATTGGTTCTTTCCAGCCGTCTTTCTTCGGTAATGTCCCGCAGGATAAACAGCTCTCCATAGCTATCATCTTCCTCTTCAGACGAAATCTGACCTCGAATCATCACATCCAGCATGCGGCCGTCTTTGGTCAATCGCTTGGTTTCGATGGTGTCGTCCTTCTCTTTCAAGAGACGTTTTAAATCCCTGAGGGTTTGTTCTTTGAGCTCCGGGGGTACAAAGGGAATGGTCCTGCCCACCACCTCTTTTAGAGACCATCCGAACACCTCGGTAAAAGCGGGGTTGATATACGTGACATTTCCAGTGGACGTAAAGGCCACCATGGGATAAGGCACGAAATCCAGCAGATTTTTTGTCCGCTTCTTGGCCTTCATGCCTTTATCGAATTCCTGCTTATAACGGCGCTCCGCCTCCCTGAGCGCGGTCGCGGTCGCGAATTCCTGTGTGACGTCCCGGGCAATCCCTCGAAAGCCCGATTTTTCCCCTTCATGGTCTCGTATCAGGTACGCGGAGAGTTCCATGATCCGCTGATTACCCGTATGATCCCTGATGGGCCATAAGAGATTGGAAAACCCCCTGTGGGTTACCCAGGTCTTGTCCATGGCCTTGCGGAATTTCCGGGCCTGTTCGCCTTCCATGAAATGTGCGAACTCCCTTCCTTCGATCGCTTCTCTTGGCTGTCCCAGCACGGCACACAGGGACCTGCTGAATTCCGTCAGCCGGCCGTGGATGTCTGTTTCAAAAAAGGCCGTGCCCGCCTCATCGATAATCTCGCGCAGCTGAGCCTCGGGCGTCTTTTCCGCCGATGCCGCCCCGCCCGGGGATTCGCCCTGTATCACCGGATCCTTCTCCTGCCTGGTTTTCATCTGCCCCCATCTCCTCTATGCTTTCCGGATTGATTGTGTAACAAACCCACTGCCATGAAACAGAATAGGCTTCTGTGCAGCGTTGTCAAGCCCCCGGTGACACACCCAATATCCCTGCATTATGGATCAAACAAGCCTGACCCTATCCGGATCCAAACCGGATTCCTCGAGCCAGTCTCGCATGGCGGCATAAAGGAGTTCATAATAGGTCTGGGTTCCACCCAGGCCCCGCCTGCCGAAGTAGTAGTTGATCTCCAGGAACAGGGGTTCTGGGTCCCCGGCTCCCAAGGGGAAGACAAAATCCACAGCAGCCAGGTTGATTCCGGTTTTCTCGGAAAGGATACGTGCCTGCACCACCCCCTTTTGTTGAAGTTCAGGCTGCCATTCATGATCGACCTTTGCACCCCGGCTGATGGTGGTGATCACCTCCTTCGGCGTCTCGGGCCGTTTCCAATAGGTGATAATCTCCTTTCCCACGATCACGGCCCTCAGGGCGTTCCCGCCGCACGGCACATAGTCCTGGGATATAAATGCACTCGGGCCTGATCTCTCCTGAGCCCGAAGGTGGTTCAGGGCTTCGTTCAAATGGGCCTGGTCTTCAATAAAAAAGACGCCTTCTCCCTCATGAGTCAGATCCTGCTTTATCACAAAGGGAAAATCATGGGGAAAAGGCCCTGAAGGGAGACATGTTTGTTCAAAATGCCGGGCGCCTTGCCAGCACCATGTCCGGGGGGACCTGAGTGCAAACTTTTCGAAAAGGCCATGCTGGCCGACCTTGCCCGGATATTGAATACGGGCCTCGTAACAGGGAAATACATGGGCGGCACACCTTATAGAGGCTTTGTAGAGATCCTGGGTGCATGCCTGGGGAAGTATGACGGCCTTCGCCTTTTCAATAGCCTTTAGATGCGATGAATCCAGGGCCCGGTCCCCCAGGATCATCTGTATGTCCGCATCAATGCAGGGATGAAATGACAGGATCATGGGACAATGGCCATTTCTATGGTTTGACTTTATCCGGTTTCATGACTATAATTTTCAATATATCTTATATAAGAGGAGTAGACAATGCCCATTTTTGAATTCCGGTGTGCACAATGCGGCGAGGTGTTTGAAAAGCTTTTTATGAATGCTGACGATAAACTGGATATGACCTGTCCCAAGTGTCAGGCCGAAAATATCGAGCGGGTAGTCAGTACCACCAATTATGCCATAGGCGCCGGCCCTGGGGGCAATCAGCCCAAGATCACGAGCAGATCTTGCGGCGACACCAATCAATGCATGACCCTTGATCTCCCTGGACCTGCCAAGTGAGTGATGAATCCAAAAGTCCCCCACCGATTCGTGAGCTGACCGACGATGATCGTATGCACATTGCCGCCATTTTCCACGAAGAAATGGCGCCGAGGCTTACCCTTATGGATGCCCGTAACGGAAACTTAAACTGTGCGTTTGCGGGCCCGGAATACATAAATTGGGTGGTCCGGTTCAGATCAGCCGGTTCAGAATTTGAGATCGTGGAATTTGAATACGATGAAACATCCAGGAGTGTAACCTTTCCGCCCCGACCGAAGTTCACCAGGAAATGAACCATGTTTGAAAGCAGATTTTACGGAAAAGAGCCCATCAAACGCCCCACCTGTCCGTTCTGCGGATTGCTCATTGAAGGGCCAAAGGAATTACACACCCGGCGACCCGGTGAGATGCCGGTGGGGTCGTGTTCCTGCGGCGCTGTGTATGCATGCGATGAAACCGGGCATAACCTGGGTGCCGCCATGATCGAGGCCCTGGTATTCGGCTGCAACATGGACTGGGATCTGGCATGGGGGCTTTTGCCTGAAGAGGACTATCTCCAAGAGATCGTAGAGCATTATGATGTTAAGTCCCACCTCATCATCCCGGGGGAATTTTATGAAGGCAGACGGATCACGGGGGCCCTTTATTTTGTGAGACTCCACAAAGACATCCGGGAGGTAACCGCACAGGGGGTACAAAAGCGCCTGGAAAACGCTCGGCCCGCATCAGGCCCGGCCAAGACATCCGGCACTCGGGCCAAAGCCAAAAGTTCCCTGTCCAAAAAGCGGGTGGAAGCTCTGGTGAAAGCCTATGAAGTGGAACCCATTTTGATGGCCGCAGAAGAAGACAATCGGGTCTTACGATATCTTCAGCGGCTGTTGTATTCGGGAGACGACCTGTTGCGGAAAAGAGGGGCCGAGGCCTTGGGTCAGGCATGTGCGGTGATCGGGCAAAGGGACCCGGGCGCTGTGTCCAAATTGCTTCAGGCCTTATTTTACGCCATAACCGATACCGCCGCCTTTTCCTGGGGGGCCTTTGAAGCCATCGGTGAAATCATCGGCAACAGACCTGATCTGTTCGGTGGCTATGCGCCTCAGCTGTATCAATTTCTCGGCGACAACACTCGAAAGGCCCAGGCCCTTCAGGCCCTGGGGAGGATCGCACAGGCCAGTCCCGAAATCCTTCGCAAACACACCTTCCATTTTTTTGCATTTTTGGACGATACCGACCCCGAAGTGCAGGGATACGCAGCATGGCTCATGGGGAACCTGTGTGCCTATGAGGCGGAAAAAGACCTGAAAAAGCTACTCAACGAACCCCATGAAATCAATATGTATGAACATGGCTCCATGGAGAAAAAGGCCGTGGGCCGGATAGCCGCCGAGGCCCTGCACAACGTAAGCCGGGATACTGAAGGCAAGGGGTAAGCCCATGGGTTCAGGCCCGCCATGCATGTAGAATATCGCTTATCCACGCCAGATGGAGACATCCCCGTGGGCCCATCCACCCTGGCCCTTCCGTTTAAGCTCACCCTTTCCGAAGCCCATCCCTACCTCACCCTGGGGGACTATTTTGAGGCCATTCAGACATTTCTGCTGCGCAATAACGGGAAATCGCTGAAGGTTGCACTCCAACACAGCCTGCACAGCCCCATCGACACCCTATTGATTCGAAGTGAAAAGCATGGGGCCCTTTATCATATTGCCAGTGTCGAGATTTTTATGGCATCCCAACGGATCAAACTGGCCGTCAGCACCGCCCTATCGGAAACCGGAAAGGCCTGTTTAAACCGGGAATACGACATCATACATTCCCTCAGGCGATCCCACCCGCTGCCTTATCTGCCCGCTGTCTATGTTCGGGGTCGGGTGGACTGGCGGAGAAAGAAGGCCCGGGAGGATCTGGTCATGGTCCTGTCCCAATGGTTTGAAGACTTTCATGAATGGCACACCACCCATGGTAACGCGGACGGGAAGAGAAGAATCAGGATATGGGATCACCGGAACAACAATCCATATCTCTCCCGGGAAGAAACCTTTCAACTCTTCAGGCAGGCGTCGAAGATCCTTACCCTTTACTATGATCCGGAAACCTTCCGCCAAATCTATCCCTGGCACCATGCCGCTGGAGACTTTGTGGTGAGCACCCGTACCGGCATCATGGAGGTGCGACTCGCCACGGTTCGCAAATACGCTTCTATCATGGAGGCCTTTACCGCGGATCCTGTCAATCCCCTTATCGCCATGGTCTATTTTTTTTTAAATCTGACCATCCGGATGCGGTTGGATCGGCTGGACGGGGTTGGCGATACCATCTGGTCCGAAGATTTTGCAGTAGAGGCCAGCACTCAGGGATTTTTTGAGGCCGTTGAAATCATGCACCGCGAGAAAAGGTTCACCCGCTGTGGGGTGGAAGAGCTGGTTTCTCTGCTGCAGTCATTTGAGCCCCCTGAGCTGGAAAGGCTTTTTCAATCCCTGTGCGGATTATACC
>JAWLET010000212.1:0-5002 GCA_041685955.1 Desulfobacteraceae bacterium
CCATCGATTGCCCTTTTGGCTGCCGCTAAAAATCCTCACTCGATGTGCCAGAGGCTACTAAAAGGCACTTAAGGATCCCACCGCGCTTAACTGCAGATTCATTTTATCCAAAACTGCACTATTTACATATTGATCCGCCAGCTTAACGGCGTTTTTGATGGCCTTTGCAGAAGACCCGCCATGACAAACCATGCCCACGCCGCGTATCCCCAAAAGGGGCGCCCCCCCATACTCTTCATAGTTGAATTCCCGTCGGATTTGCCGTAATGTCTTCCGGGTCATAGCCTTTGTAATGCGGCCCCAGAAAGAGGCTTTCAGTTCCCTGTCCATCATTCGGGTCATGGCCTCCACAACCCCTTCGGTCACCTTCAGGGCCACGTTCCCCACGAACCCGTCACATACCACAATTTGGACTTTTCCACTGAAAATATCACGACCCTCCACATTCCCCGTGAAGTTGAGCCGACTCGCCTGAAATAATTCACGGGCCAGACGGACCTGTTCGTTTCCCTTCGATCCCTCTTCACCGATACTCAGCAAACCCACTTTGGGTTCTTGAATGCCGAGACACGCGGTGGCAAAGGCATGGGCCATGGCCGCAAATTGAAGCAGATGACCGGGCCTGCAATCCACATTGGCGCCCACATCAATAAGAACCACAGGTCCTGTGTCCGTGGGAACAATGCTGGCAATGGCCGGCCTGTCTACCCCCTCCATCCTTCCCAAGGCGAGGACCCCTGCAGCAAGAGTGGCCCCGGAATTGCCTGCACTGATGACCGCATCCGCCTTTCCCTTTTTGACCAAATCAAAGGCCACCCCGATGGATGTATCCCGTTTTTTTCTGAGGGCCTTGAGCGGAGATTCCCCCATCTCCACCATCTCTTCACAATGATGTACGGTTATGGGAAGCCGGGCCGCGTGCCCTCCCAGGGTCTCGGCAACCATCTTCTCGTGTCCCACGAGCACAATCTCGATCTGGCCTTCGGAAGCGGCATCCACTGCGCCCTGGACGACCACGCCGGGAGCATTATCTCCCCCCATGGCATCCACCGCTATTTTCACTATGCACTCTCTTCGGTCTTTATGATGGTCTTTCCCCTGTAGGTACCGCATTCCGGGCAAACCCGATGGGGCATGACAGGCTCATGGCATTGAGGGCAGGTCGCGCTGTGAATCATTGTGATGGCATCATGGGACCGTCTCGTGTTCCGCTTGGCCTTTGACTTTTTTTTCTTTGGTACTGCCATTAGGTTGAACTCCGTTTTGGGCGCCACTCCTGCCGACAAATAAAATTAAATTTTAATCTAACTAAAACAGCAGGTTAATGTGCCTTGTTAAAGTTTTAGTCAATCTTTGTCCAGTCTCAAGTCTTTCAATTTTGAAAAGGCCGGATGTCCGGTTTCCCGCTGACACGAACAGGTGTCCAGGTTGAGATTTCGGCCACACACCGGACAGAGTCCTGCGCAATCTTCGCGACACAGGCATTTTATGGGCAGCGACAGGTAAATCTGCTCCCGAACGATCTCATCCACATTCAGCTCAGGGTCGTCAATAAACCGAACCGAGAGATCTTCCTGCATCAATCCATATTCACTCTGCCCGTAATCTAAGGGGCCCCTGTCCAGAACAAGTCTGAAATTGGGTTGCAGTTCGAGTGTATAGGGTTCCAGACATCGGTCACACCGGACTTTGAACCGGCCTTCCAAATTACCCTCCACAGTATAACTTCTGCCTTCCCTGTAGATGGTTATCCGAACGGTCAGCAGGCCGTCAGGCCCCAAGATCTGATCATCCACCCCTTCACTCTGCCACCAGTGGGGTTGAAACGTGAAGTCGAAACGGCGAGGCTCGTGTGAAATATGCCTGAGGTCAATGATCATTGCCTGGAAACTCTGTTACACTGCGATGGACAATGCGCCACCTCTGAAGCCAAAGCATGCAAGTATATAAAAAGCCCCTACTTTGTCAAGAAATTTATCCTCCGGCCCAGGCAGTGTCACAAATGGAGAGTGTCAGGTCCTGAACGACTTGATGGGTCCACTACGGTTGAGCTGATCCCATGTCTTCGGTTGCATTCACAAAATTCCCTTTTTTTATTGACACTTATGGCTTTTTCAGATAAATTTGACAATCCAATTCGATGAATGTGAACCGAAAAGTATTTCTTCCTTTATCCTCCGTAATCCGGTGCCGGTGACTGGATAAAAGAGATTGAATGATAAGGTCATGTGGATATATAGAGATCGGCTCAACTATTATGAAAAAATCAGACGATCCATCTACGAGATCCTGAGAGATACGCTGGAACGGAGATTAATGAAAATCTCCCTGGTGGATTCCTTTTATAATTTCCAGGCCCACGATGTTGAATTCCGTTTTGTGGACAAAAAGGAGCTCAAACCGAAGTCCAAAATGATGGAGAAGGAATCCGAATTCTTCAACACTTTTATCGTGATTATGTGTGAAGGTACAGTGAGTCCAAGACTCAAAAATTATATCCGCTTTTTCCCGGAAAACCGGGTCATCAAGCAAAATCTACGTTACCATGCCAATTTTACCATATACAAACGTTTTTATCAAAATCTGCGTTATTTTGAGAGCCAGCGATTCCTTGATTTTCTGGAAGGATTGCTGAATATCGACTATGCCCTGCTCATCCAACAGGACCCGTCTGTCAAGAAAAAAAACCGATATTCATTGACCCATTTTCATGTGAAAATCGATTGGCCCATTGCGGATGCTGCTGAGAATCTGGCCAAATGGCTTCGGTACATTCAGCATAACCTATACGAAAACGGCGATGAGCAGGCCAGAATACTCCAGAACAAACTTTTTGAATACTATGGATGTCATCACAGTGTGGGGGGTAGACGGACTGCGGGACTCATTGCCGCCCAACTGTTAAGACAGTTGAACTGTATCACCACCACGTTCGTATCCAGTTCCGAATCACGGACCTTGTATCGATATTCCGAACGGGGGGTCTCAAAATTTTTCTTGATTCAGGTGACCCAAGGTCAGATGAACGCCCTGGCTAAGCGCGAAAATATGGAACCGGACTGGCTTACATCCTGTTATCTATACCCGCAAGGAAAAAACTTTCTGGCCGTACTTGAGGCCGCTTACACCCGTACGCCACATTCCACGCCCCCGGAAGACGGGAAGTTCAGGAGGCTCAAGCCTGCCTATAACTGGCTCAGGCTCAGCCAGGAACTGCTTCATCCCAAACTGGATGCCTTGGCCGCCAACCCCATTCCCTACAGCTGGGTCTATGCCGCTGATGCGTGACCCTTTTGGCAACCGGTTCGGTCATGCGTGTTTTGGATTCATGTCTGAACCCGCTCCCATAGGATGTTATCCCAAGGAGGTTTTTTATAATCCATGTCAACAGAGCACATCGTCACCCGTTTTCCACCCAGCCCAACCGGCTATCTCCATATCGGCGGGGCGAGAACAGCCCTCTTTAACTGGCTTTTTGCAAGACAAAAAGGCGGAAAATTCATTCTCAGGATTGAAGATACGGATGAGGAGAGATCCTCGGAACAGGCCACTCAGGCCATCCTGGAATCCATGTCGTGGCTGGGCCTTGACTGGGATGAGGGACCCTATTTTCAGTCAAAACGGTATGATATCTACAATGCGTTCATTGATCGTCTCCTGGAACGCGGGCAGGCCTATTATTGTCACTGCACGCCTGAAGCACTGGAAAAGAGACGAAAGTCGGCAATGGAAAAGGGGCTGAAGCCCAAATACGACGGCAGGTGCAGGGAACTGGGCCTGGGTCCCAAAGCGGGGGCCGTGGTCAGGCTCAAAACACCCCTTTCAGGCAGCACTCGATTCGAAGATCTGGTCAAAGGTCCCATCACGTTCAATAATGAGGAACTGGATGATCTGATTATTCGCCGCTCAAACGGCAGTCCCACTTATCACCTGGCAGTGGTGGCGGATGACATTGATCTGAATGTCACCCACGTTATCAGGGGGGATGATCATGTCAACAACACCCCAAGACAGATCCTCATCTATAAGGCCCTGGCGGCGCCTGTGCCTCAGTACGCCCACGTGCCCATGATTCTCGGTCCGGATAAGACCCGGTTGAGTAAGCGACACGGGGCCACATCCGTCCTGGCCTACAGGGATATGGGCTATCTTCCCCACGCCCTGCTCAATGCACTGGTCAGACTCGGCTGGTCTTATGGAGACCAGGAAAGGTTTTCCCTGGATGAACTTATCCAGAAATTTTCGCTTGCCCACGTGGGAAAGGCGGCCGGGATCTTTAATGCGGAAAAACTCCTGGACTTAAATGCCAGGTATATTCGTGAATCCCCGGACCATGCCCTGGTTCAGAATCTGATTCCCTTTCTGAAGAATTCAGGCTTCCAAGAGATAGATAGCCGGAAGCTCCAAACCGTGGTCCCCTTGCTAAAACCCAGGAGTAAAACTCTGGTGGATATGGCCGAAGGGGCTCGATTCTGCTTTGAAAAAGAGGTGCAATATGAGGAGAAAGGAGACAGAAAATTTTTAACACCGGATGTAGCGGACCTTCTCATAAAATTGCGTGACAGGCTTTCCACTTTGTCTAAGTTTGATCATGATGCACTCGAGGAAGCGTTTACGGCTTTCCTGGATGAAAACGGCATTAAGTTGAAAAAGATCGCCCAGCCCCTGAGGGTCGCCCTCACTGGCAAGACTGCGAGTCCGGGTATATTCGAGGTAATGGCGGTCCTGGGTCAGGATACGGTTATAGAAAGGATAACGCAAGCCGTGGCCCACATCGGGGACAAAAACCGGGACAGGTCCAGCCGTTAGTCCTTGGCCTGGGTCCTTTTCAAGAGAATCAACATGACGATCGCACCCACAAGGATCAAGAGGGTGAGCCCCTGGGTGACAGTCATCTCGCTGCCCAGCAGCATGCCCCTGTCATCGCCCCGAAACCGTTCTATAAACAGCCTTGCTGTGCTGTGAAGGATCAAAAACCAGACAAATACCTGTCCCTGAAACT
>JAWLET010000213.1:0-4983 GCA_041685955.1 Desulfobacteraceae bacterium
AGAGCTTGGGCCGATAGCGGCTTTCCAGGGATCGGATATCGTTGGGATCCCCTTCTCTGGGGCCATGGCACAGGTAGTAAAGTCCCAATTCATCCCTGAGTTGCTGATAGGGGACTATCTGGGATTGGAATCGATCCGGCCGGGGGATGGGGATCTCTGCAAACCGAAGTCCGAGTTGATGCAGTAAGCGTACGTCATCAGGGTTGTGGGCCGTACCGCCCAGATCAATCCGGGTGTCCATAAACGCCTGAAGGAGCTTTAATAGGTGAACCTGCCGTTTTCGTAAATGACCCTTTTTTCTCCAGAGGTCAGATGGGCGGTCACCCGTTTTTTTTCTGTGTTCACCAGGTCCCAGTGGAGAGCGGAATCATTGAATCCCAGTTTTTTCTTCATCTCTTTGGTCAATGTGGCCGGGTCCCCGTCATAGGTGTCTGTGTAGGACATGCCCACGGCCACGTGACAGTTGCCGTATCGACCGCCGTAATTCTCATCATAAAGCGTGCTGGCCATGAACCGATTTATCTTGGAAAAGCGGGTGTCCGTGAGGGAGAATTCTCCCAATCGTCGTGCCCCCGGGTCCATAAGAATCTGTTTTTCCAGGAAGTCTTTTCCCTTTTTGGCGGTGGCCTTTACCACAGACCCGCGCTCAAAGGTGAGTTTTACCCCTTCCACATAGTTGCCGCTACGAAACGAGGGCTGATCCGCATAGTAGACGCCTTTGGTCCCCCGCCAGTCCGGGGAGAGAAACAACTCAAAACTGGGGATATTATGCCCTGAAACCCCCAGCCACCTGCGCTGATCTCCTATTTTGATCATCAGATCCGTATGTTCCGATTCCACATGGCAATGGGTCATATCCAAACGGTTCAGCCATTTCTTAAGGGCCACGGCCTTTTGATGGACTTGTTTCCATTCCTTGACCGGATCGGTCTTATTCAGATAACAGGCCTTGATCACCTGGTTGGCGTACTGCCTTAAAGAGAGTCCGGCGCTTTTTGCCAGGGCCTCGGTAGGTACCATACAAAGGGTCCAGCCCAGTTGCCCGTTCTCTTCCCGTTTGCGCATGATGTCCCTGAGCGGTTTTTTGGCCACTGCAGCCTTGCCGATCCGTTGGGGGGCGATATGCCTTAGGTGGGTCAAAGATTGAGGGGCGTGGAGAAAGATCCTTCCATTGAGGTGTTCGCACAAATCCTTTTCCCATGATCCCAAAAACACGAGCTGTTTGTTATTGGCCTTTAGAAAGAAATTTTGTTCCATGGTGGCGGTGGTCCCTGCCCGCATCACCGGATTCACCCCCATATCCAGGAGCTTCTCATGAAGGAATTCAGCCAGTTGCACTGCCAGGGGATCGAACTGGACCAGCACGATGTCCCCCCGTTTGAAGGTTTGGCTTCTGGCGGTTTTAAGACCCCACAACAGGACATCCGCATATTTATCCAACTGCTTTTTGGTGAGCATACGATTTTCTCCTAATGGTTTGTTGTTGTCCTTTGTCTGTTCGATGGACGATCCCTGCTTGTCCCATAGACGGCAGGTGCGTCGGTTCAATCAATTCAGATCATCACGTGACTGGTGAGCTCCTTTTGGGGCAGCTGAGACCGGATTGCATGATTGTGGAAGAATCCGAGTCCCAGGATACGATTCGTACCGAGCGTCAGCATTACATACCCTTTGGCCAGTTGAAAATCAACCGGAATTTCCTCTCCTCGAAGCAGGGCCTTGAACTGCTTTTCATCTACCTGACAGGTGCCTTTGGTGGCGTGGCGCCCGAAGCTCTGAATCAATCGGGTGGTGGGTTTGATAAAATGACCCACCTTCTGAAAGGCCCGCAATCCGGCTTTGGATATTTTCAACTGTGATGCATGGACCAGCTGGGGACTGTTCTGCAACAGAAACCAGGCCTTTTTCCTGCGGAATAAGAAATAGCCATCAAACACCCGAGGCAGGATACCAAATCGATGATGAAGATAATCCAGCAGATAGCGCCGTTCATCACTCCTTGATAATTCTGGCCATGAAGAATCCCACGGAATCGATTCGATGGGGATAGAACCTTTCAGCCCGGCTGAGTCGTTGGTCATAGCGCTGGTCTCTCCATTTTAAAATCCCGGGTTCAACATCCGCTGTCACCTGGATGGGGCATAGGGTGGCCGGCCTTTTCTGAAGGAGATAATGAACCACGGATTCGTTTTCATCTGGATTGTATGTGCAGGTGGAATACAGCATTTCTCCCCCTGGCTTTAAAAGATCAAATCCCCTGAGTATGATTCTGCGCTGCAAATCCGTTAGTTTTACACCCCCTTTGTGCTCGCGGAATTGGGCGTCGGCTCTTGTTTTTCTGAATCGTCCTTCGCCAGAACAGGGGACGTCGGCCAGCACATAGTCGAAGCGTTGGCGTAAGGGGAACTGCTGGGCCTGATATGCAGTCATCACCGCATTTAAAACCCCCAATCTGGAAAGGGTATGGCCCAGGGCCATATGCCGCATCGCATACAGGTCATTGGCTACCACCAGGCCGGTATTGTTCATAAGCTCGGCACAGTGTGCGCTTTTTCCGCCCGGCGCTGCGCACATGTCCAGAAGATAGGCGCCCGGTTCGGGGGAAAGGGCAATGGCGGCAAGGGCCGAGGTGAGCGCCTGGGGATGAATATACCCCAGATAGTATTCCAGAAGGTTTCCCGGGGATTCCAACCCCGGGGCCACATAAAGTGTATCATGGGGGCTGAGAACTTGTTTTACGTGTACGTCTTTCTTTGCCAGGTATTCCTTCAGCCGCTGTGGTGTGATCAAAAGCCGGTTTACCCGCAGATGCACGGGCAGGGGATTATGCAGGCTTTGCTGAAAGCGGGAAAAATCAGGTATGATGGCGTGATACTGTTCAAAAAGCGGCATACAGGTTCCAGGGTTTTGCGTAAAAGCGATGATCCAAAGGGAGTGTGAAGTCTACGCCGAAGCGGTTTGAATTTCAAGGCCCTTGAAAAGGGATATTGAGCGGGTTAAAGTGATATTTAGAGTCTGAACGAAATATGTCGGCATTCCTTCCAAGTCCCCCTTTTGGAAAAGGGGGATTTAGGGGGACTTTCAGGCACTATTGAGTTTCGCTTTTTCATGAAATGCGCAGGCGCGGTCATGGTTCACATTACCCCCGATATCTGGATTGATGATAAGGAGATTGAGTTTGTGTTTGTCCGGTCCTCGGGTCCGGGCGGGCAGAATGTCAACAAGGTGGCCACTGCGGTTCAACTCCGATTTGATGTGACCCGTTCGCCGTCATTGTCGCCGGATATCCGCAGGCGTCTGGTTCGGCTTGGGGGGAAGCGGATCACAACAGACGGGGTCCTGGTGATCGACGCCAGACGATTCAGGACCCAGGAACAGAATCGCCGGGATGCCATGGAACGACTGGTCCGGTTGATTCAACAGGCGTCCAGGCCCCCAAAGCCGCGTCATCGGACCCGACCCACGGTCGCTTCCAGGGAGAGGCGCTTGAAATCCAAACGCCATCGAGGCCGCATCAAGGAAATGAGGGAACCAATCCGGTCGGAGGATGATTAGCCCGCATTTTTGGACCGTTCTGACCGGGGCAGGGGAATCAGTTTATGCTTGTGATCGTGGCAATTTCCATGTAAGTTCAAACGATGTGAGATTTCCTATAAGAATAAGGAGGTATTTAACGTATGGATGTAAAAACGTTGGGTGTTGTGGGGGCCGGACAGATGGGCTCAGGGATTGCACAGGTGGCAGCGGCCTGCGAATTGTCCGTGGTGATGAATGATATCAAGGAGGAATTCGTGGAGAGGGGATTTTCGGCCGTTGAAAAGAGCCTGGGCCGCATGGTCAAAAAGGAAAAGATCACCGAGGCGGATCAAAAGGATATCCTGGGAAGAATAGAAGGGTCAACCGCTTTGGATGATATGATCAAATGTGATTTTGTGGTGGAGGCGGCTACGGAGAGGGAATCCCTGAAGCTGGAGATTTTTGAGAAGTTGGACGGGTTCTGCAAGCCGGAGACCGTCTTGTCATCCAATACCTCCTCCATTTCCATCACCAAGATTGCCGGGGTCACCCAACGGCCTGAAAAGATTATTGGAATGCATTTTATGAATCCGGTTCCCATGATGAAATTGGTGGAGATCATCAAGGGATTGGCCACTTCACAAGAGACATTTGAAATCACCCGGGATCTGGCCGTGAAGATGGGAAAGACCCCGGTGCCGGCCAATGACTTCCCCGGGTTTGTCGCCAACCGAATCCTCATGCCCATGATCAATGAAGCGGTATATGCGCTTTTTGAGGGGGTAGGCCAGGCCCAAGATATTGATCAGATTATGAAACTGGGAATGAATCATCCCATGGGTCCCCTGGCGTTGGCTGACCTGATCGGGCTGGATACCTGTCTCGCCATTATGGAGGTCCTGCATGAGGGCTTGGGGGACAGCAAATATCGGGCATGTCCCCTTTTGAGAAAATATGTGGATGCCGGATGGCTGGGGGTCAAGACCGGAAGGGGATTTTATCAATATTGATTGACGCAACCGGGACCAGGGACTTGGGAGCACCCCATGCCCGTCCCGGGCCGGCATTTGACCATGCCTGAAATTGTTGGGATCGACGGTTTGCAAATTTCAGGACTTCTGTTATAGTAAGGATTGTACATGGGTGTTAATGGTTTTGGAGAATAGGTATGGCGAAGATTCTGATTGTGGATGACGAGGAGCATATCCGCTATCTGTACTCTGAAGAGTTGAGTGATGCAGGCTATGAGGTCATTACGGCGTCAAGCGGCCACATGTTGATGGAAAAGATTGAGGCCGAAAAACCCGACCTGGTGGTCCTGGATATCAAGATGGTGGATTACAATGGCTTGGATCTGTTACAGGACATACGAAACCGGTTTTATGATCTTCCGGTGGTGCTGTGTACCGCCTATGATACGTTCAAGGAGGATATGAAATCGATTGCAGCCGATTTTTATGTGATCAA
>JAWLET010000214.1:0-1351 GCA_041685955.1 Desulfobacteraceae bacterium
CAAGGTGAAGCTGAACCCGGTCAAAGAGGTGTTAAAAGACAAGCGGGTGATCATTATCGAGGATTCCATCATCCGTGGGACCACGGCCAGAACCCGGGTGAAGACGCTCAGAAAGATCGGGGTCAAGGCGCTTCATATGCTGGTGAGCTGCCCGCCTCACCGCTTCCCCTGTCACTACGGGATTGACTTTTCCACCAGAGGCGAATTGATTGCGGCGAGCAAGTCCGTGGAAGAGATCCGGGACTTTGTGGGGCTGGACAGCCTGGGGTATCTGAGCATGGATCATTTGCACCAGGCCACCCATATCCCGGTGACGGACCTGTGCTTTGCGTGTTTTGATGGACAATATCCTGTGGCGGTAAGGGAGGGTACCTCCAAGTACTGCTTTGAAAGGGAATAGGCTCGTTTCTGGCGCAGAGGCGCCCCGGTGAAACAAGTGCAACAAAGGCTTCACGGGGCAGGCGGAGACGCAGAGAAAAAAACCATAGGGCCGATTCCGCATGGGCCGTAGATAATCTTAGAAGGAGTGGGCGGTGAGCAGATTCCTGATGCTGGATATCGGAGCAGGGACCCTGGATCTCTTGGTATATGATACGGATACCGGTGAGCACTATAAGGCGGTGGTTCGATCGCCGGTCCAGTATCTGGCCGAGCAGGTGGAACGCCTGACCGGCAAGCTCCTCATCACCGGAGGGGAAATGGGCGGCGGCCCCATATCCAACGTGTTGAAGGAAAAGGCCAAGCAGGGCAGGGTCATCATGTCCCGATCCGCAGCTGCCACCATTCACCACTCAGAGGATCGGGTGTGTGAGGCCGGCATCCAGATTGTGCCGGACCAGACCGCCCAGGCCATGAAGGAATCGGGTGAGTACACCTCTTTTGACATCAGCGACATTGAGATGGACCGGATCGAACAGATTATCCGCGGGCTGGGGCTCCCCTTTTCCTTTGATGCAGCGGCGGTCTGCGCCCAGGATCACGGTGTGCCGCCTGAAGGGGTTTCTCACTTAGACTACCGTCATCAGATCTTCAAGGCCGCCCTGGATGATGCCCCCTTTCCCCATGCCCTCCTGTACAGTGCCCATGAGGTCCCCAGAACCTTCAACCGCCTGACTGCCATAGCCGCCCGGGCCCGGCAGTTGCCGGTTCGGGAGGTTTTTGTCATGGACAGCGGCATGGCCGCCATTTTGGGGGCCTCCATGGACCCCCGCACCAGGGGGCGAGAGCGGTTTATGATTCTGGATGTGGCGACCTCTCACACCCTCGGTGCGGCCATGGACCACGGAGAGATCGCCGGGTTTTTTGAATACCATACCCGGGATATCGATGTAGATAAGATGACGTCCTTGAT
>JAWLET010000214.1:1451-4950 GCA_041685955.1 Desulfobacteraceae bacterium
CTCTCACACCCTCGGTGCGGCCATGGACCACGGAGAGATCGCCGGGTTTTTTGAATACCATACCCGGGATATCGATGTAGATAAGATGACGTCCTTGATGCAGGGATTGGCACAAGGCGCCTTAGAACACACTCAGATATTGGCCGAAGGCGGGCACGGGGCCTACATTCGAAAGGCGGTGGGGAATACCGCACTGGATCTCATCATCACCACGGGCCCCAAAAGGAGGCTTATGGCCTTATCAAAAATTCCCCTCTTTTTCGGCGGCCCTTTGGGCGACAATATGATGACCGGAACGGTGGGCCTTCTCGAAGCCCTCCGCCGCCGTTTGGGGCTTGCGGAAATCTCCTACCTGTAAGGGCGCACCAGGTTCTATTGCCCGGGTGGCAGAAGCCAAGGCGCCCTACGCTTCCCTCAGAAAGCCCATCAGATGGGCATTAAAGGTTTGGGCCTGTTCAATATTGGACAGATGGGCCGCATGGGGGAGCACTTCCAGCCTGGAGCCGGGGATGCGTTCATGCATGGCCTCTGATGCGCTCACCGGCGTGCCGGGATCGTCTTCGCCCACCATGATCAGGGTGGGCCGGTGAATCTTGGAGAGCCGATCCAGATAATTAAGCCCCAAAATGGCCTGGCTGCACCCCGTATACCCGGCCATCGGCGTGGCCAGGACCTGGTCCCGGATCTTATCCACCACAGGCGGATTTTCCTGGAGATAGCCCGGGGTGAACCACCGCTCCAGGGTCCCCTGAACCAGTGCCGCCATCCCTTTTTCCCGGGCCGCCTGCTCGCGCTCCACAAAAAGCTGCCGGGCTTCCGTGGGGATGACCGCCGTGGTATCACACAACACCAGCCGGTCCAGGCGGTCGGCATGGTTCAACCCCAGGCACTGGCCGATCATGCCGCCGATGGACAACCCCACAAAATGCACGGTCTTCAACCCCAGGGCGTCCAGCAGGCCAATCACATCGCCCGCCAGCTGCTCCAGGGTATACGCCCCTTCGGGGGCATCGCTTTGGCCGTGCCCGCGCATGTCATACCGCAACACCTGAAAGTGCGGCTCCAGGACCTCCAACTGAGGCTCCCACATGATCATGGAAGAACTGAGAGAGTGGCTTAGGACCACCACCTTGGCCCCTTCTTTTCCGGAGATCTCATAATTGATGTGAATTCCATTGACTTCTAATTTCATAATCCCTTCCTTCCTGTCACTGATTTAAGACGGCTGTTCGGTTTTACAAATTGCGTTGATCATACCTCCCCTTATATGCCGGTGTTATTGGTTTTCAATCAGGTCTTAATGCTCTCTCTTTGTATCATAAAGGAGAGAGGAACTCGCTGATCAGATAACCATGCGCCCCATGAATCTGAACCGCGTCCGCACCGGCCTCGGCCGCACGTCGGGCGCCTTGTGCGAAGGCCTGTATGGTTTCCTCAATCTGGTCTGGTATCATCTCCTGACATTTTTCAAGCGTCATCGGGCCGATCTTCAGAGGCGAAAACATAACAGCCATAACCTATCTCCTTGCCGGATGACAAACAGGGTTTTCAACGGATCGTCATAAGAGCGGTCCCATTGAAGACGAATCGAAACCGATGTTACCCATTTAAGTCAAGTCTTCCCTTTCGGCCATTTTGGCAGCACCGAATAGTAGATACTTTGCCGCAGGTATACAGAGGACTTGCGTGCATCCCAAATCAAGGACGTCCTCATAATCATTGGTGATCAGAATATTTTCCATAGACCGCTGTCCCAGTCCGGTTTCTCTAAAGGATGCCAACTCGCGATCGGGAATCGAAGGTTGAGCCGCATCATCATACCACACCTGGATACGTTTAATCAGATCGAGCCCTTCCTTGACTACAAAATCGGTCTCTGTGTCGTTCTTGAGGAAAAATACGTGTTCGTAACGACGCTTAAGATGACAGAAAACGGCATTTTCAACGAGGTGACCCATATCCCTGGAAAAGGAAAATGCCACCCGATTCCGAACACCCGTGTCAATGCCGTAGGGTTTAAACCCCGCCCTCTGTGCGGCCTTGAGCGAGAATGAGGACTTCTGCAGTTGAAATACGAGGCAGCTTTCCAGAATGGCCGAAACATAATTCTCGGTCTTGTCCTGAGAAATGGTAAAGTTTTTCCTCAGTTTATTGATGCTGGTGGGCCTCGAAATATTGGTCAACAGGTAAACCAAGAGATTTCGAAGATTGGCGGTGTCCCGTATTTCATAACGCGTGGCAATGTCCCGGTAAAGAATGTCTTCGAAATATTGTTTAAGCAGGATCTCCTTGTCTTCCTTCTGAGATCTCAGAACGACTTCCGGGAATCCGCCGTAGTGCAGATACTCCAGGAAAAGGTTTCGCGCCATGACTTTCTGATTTGCGTAATCCAGTTCATCCCTTATGAATATATCCTTGAACCGAAGATATTCACCAAAGGACAGCGGATAGACTTCAAAAGAGATATGCCGGCCGGTCAACTTGGTACCAATTTCACGACTCAACATCTGTGCCGAGGAACCGGTGACAAATAGTTTGACGTCCTCGGATTCACTTCTACCCCGCACCCAGGCTTCCCATCGTGGGATGTTTTGTATTTCGTCCAGAAAAATCCACGCCTTTCCTTGAGGGTACACACGCTCCCGGTATATCCGGTAGATCTGTTCCAACAGGTCGGGAGAATATTCAGGGGAAAAGAGGGGCTCTTCAAGGTTGACCCTGAGAATACTTGCCGGATTGACACCATTGGTTAGCAAGTGGTCGATGATCTGCGCCACCAGCGTCGATTTGCCACCGCGTCTAACGCCCATGATGACCATCACTTCTTTAACGTCAAGATGATCCAGGCATGTTGAAAGAATATCTCTCTGAATGCCAGATTCAATGGCTCCCGACTTCCAGAAGCCGTTGTAAGCGGTCAATATTTCAATTAATTTTGCTTCGTTCATAGATAGCACCGGTTTACCGTTTATTATCTATTAATATAGCACCGATATACCGGTAAGTCAATAATTTCCGATAATCCGGGGAACCAGTTTGAAGATCCCTGCAGCCCCGACAGGTCGGGATCTACGCTTCGCTCCGACAAGCTGCGGGGAAAGCGCTCGCTGAGCATTTTCAATGGGTTGGGTTCATCTCACAAAACATAGGCGGGAGGTCATATTTTTTAAGGTTCCGAGATAATGTCACTTTTCGTCAATTCGCCAATATCGGATTCCGGGTGCGCCTCCCTGGCACTGAGGACACTTCCGCTCATGCATATCAGACCCATTGGTGCCGTACACATAACCGCAGTAGGTGCATTCCGTCTTGTAGGCGTATTGATTGTTATCGGTCCCCTCAACCCCGCAATGGCCGCCGCATTGCTGGCCATTGGGATTAAAATAGCCGATTTCAGTGATCTCATCGGCCCCATCCAACCACTCAATAAGCATATCCTTTTTCTCCATTTGTTCTATCCTCCCAATCGACATAAGGTTCATCCTTTGGGCTAAACTAC
>JAWLET010000215.1:0-4932 GCA_041685955.1 Desulfobacteraceae bacterium
TCATCCCAATAGGCTCTCTATGCTTTGGTTCGGTGAATTTGGCCCTGGAGTTGACAATGCAGTTTATGCTCCCTAACATAAGCGCTTGAAAGCGGGATATATTGCCCGTCAAAGGGACCCTGGGTCCAAAATTACACAGAAATTGCAGGAAATCATTATGGCGCAGGCGGAAAAGAGATTTGATTTCGTGTTTGTTGATCGGGAGACTGTCCCAAAAAAGACTTTATCAAATATTGGAAGGCGTCAGCCTCCTTACAGGTCCCCGTGAAGTTGAAGATGTCCCACGCTCACACTCATGACATAACCAGCTATAACCGTGCCTTTGCCGTGGGCATCATACTGAATATCCTTTTTGTTGCCATTGAAGCGGGATATGGAGTATACACCGATTCTTTGGTGCTGATAGCGGATGCCGGGCACAATTTAAGTGACGTGCTGAGCCTGATGCTTGCCTGGGGCGCCAGCCTGCTGGCTGCAAAGGCCGCCACAGAGAAAAGGACCTACGGGTTTCGCAAGGCAACCGTCATGGCCTCCTTGGGGAGTGCTGTATTGCTGCTTGTTGCGCTGGGAAGCATTACATGGGAAGCCGTGAATCGGTTTTTCAACCCAAAACCGGTTGCAGGACTAATCATCATCGGGGTCGCGGCCATCGGTGTGGTCATTAATACGGTGACCGCCTTACTCTTTGTTTCCGATCAGAAACACGATTTGAATATCCGGGGTGCATTCCTTCATATGGCCGCTGACGCCGGCGTCTCACTGGGAGTTGTGGTCGCGGGCATCGTCATCATGATCAAAGGCTGGTTATGGATTGATCCCGCCATCAGTCTTCTCATTGTAGCGGTCATTGTTATCGGTACCTGGGGCCTGCTTCGCGACTCCATAAACCTGGCCGTGGATGCGGTGCCCAAAGGCATTGATATAGATGGAATCAGGACTTATTTAACCGATCTTGGCAATGTGTCCCGAATTCACGATTTGCATGTCTGGCCCTTGAGCACCACGGAAGTAGCACTGACGGTGCATCTAATGGTCACTGACGATTCACTAAACAATGAATTTCTCATAAATCTCCAGCAGCATCTGCATGATCGATTCGGAATAGATCATGCTACGATCCAGGTTGAGAGAGAAGACCATGAGACGGGTTGCATGCTGGATCAAGAGAACTGCAAATAAAAAGAAAGGACCCTTTTCGTCTTGGAAAATCCTGATCCGCTCATTCACCAACTAAACACCCTCTTTCATCCCCAGTCCCTGGCCATTATCGGGGTTCCCAGGGGGCTCAAGACCGGAAAGCTCTTCCTGACCGCCCTTAGGGACACGGGCTATAACGGCCGTATCTATCCGGTACATCCCGAGGCCGAAGAAATCGAAGGGCTCAAGGCCTATCCCAGTGTCTCTGATCTTCCGGAGACCGTGGATCTGGCCATTGTGTTGGTGCCCCACCATCGGTGCATTTCTGTGGTTCGAGACTGTGCCGCCGGCGGTGTAAAAGGCGTGGTGTTGTTTACCGCCGGTTTCAAGGAGACCCACACCGCAGAGGGAGAGGCACAAGAGTCGGAGCTTACCCAAATTGCACGTACCAGCGGCATGCGCATCATGGGTCCCAACTGCATGGGCATATACTGCCCCAAGTCCGGGGTATCCAATTTTCCGGATTTGTCCAGGACCCCCGGACCGGTGGGAATCATTTCCCACAGTGGATCGCTCACCAATATTCTGGGACGGCTGGCGCCTCAGCGCGGTATCTATTTCAGCAAAATGGTGAGCCTGGGAAACGAGTGCGACCTCCACAGCGCAGATTTACTGGCCTATTTGGGCCAAGACAGGGACACCGGGGTTGTCGGCGCTTATCTCGAGGGGATCAAACACGGACCCGGATTTTTTAAGGCCTTGAGCGCGACGACCCTGGAAAAACCCGTGGTCCTCTGGAAGCTGGGGCTCACGCCCGAAGGATCGCAGGCAGCCGCGTCTCATACCGGGGCACTGGCTGGATCAGCCGAGATCTGGAACGGAATGATGTCTCAAAGCGGCGCGATTTCGGTCACGGGCTTCGATGCCTGGGGAGACACCCTGATGGCCTTCGCCCTCCTTCCTCACACTGCCGGGGACCGTATCGCGATTATCTCCGGACCGGGGGGACTGGCGGTAGCATCGGCTGAGGCCTGCGGCCGATGGGGGTTGGCACTGGCCGAGCTTTCGGACCGGACGCGCAACCAACTGGCGCGAATGGTGCCGCCCACAGGAACCAGTCTCAGAAACCCGGTGGATGTGGGTTTTACAGCTTACCTGGACATTGGAATTTACGCCGATGTGGCCCAAACAGTGGCTGCGGATCCGGGTGTGGACGCCCTGGCCGTGGTGGGGATCGGCTCCAGCACTGAGACCAATTGCATGTACATGGAATCCATGATCGAGGCCCAAAGGAGATCCGAAAAGCCTTTTCTGATGGTCAATATTCCAGGGTTCGATGCCACCCTTGCCACCCAATTCTGTCAAAATAAGATTCCCTTTTTCGACACACCGGAGCGGGCCATGGCCGCCTATGCCCGGGTTCTCAAATACCGCCAATGGCAAGAGAGACAAACGGGCGATTAAACGCCTCCTACCGGTCGAAAAATCCCCCCAGCACCTTGAGCCCGCTGTCGGCAGGCACTGCCGCCAAAATCTCCCCATAAATCTCTCCGGGATTGTGTTCATACCGCTTTGAAAAGTGGAAGGGCGCCAACCGCTCCACTTCAGCCCGGTAAGCGATCTCAACGGCTGCCAGGGTGGTGAGGTGTTGGGTGGCATCGGCTTTGGCTTTATCCTTGTGTGCGAATGCCGTCTCGCAAAAAAACGTATGGGCCGATCGGGCCAGATCGATCAGCTTTTGGCGGTTTTTTTGTGTATCCGCCATATCTGCGGCATACACCAGCTTTTTTCCCGGACGGATGATGGTGAGCGTCTCACGAAGTTGCCCAGCCTGCCGAGTCTCACCGGTAGGGAGCAAAATATCGGTCTTCGGCTTTTCATTGATGATCGCCCGTTTTAACCGACCCAGCCAGGGACCTGGGGGTAATCCGGAAGCCTCAAGACGCTCCTTTCTCACACAGATCTCCTGATGAAACATAAGGGCATAAGCCACTGACGGAATATTGTGATCACAGACCATGGCCCTGATCTGGAACATCTCTTCCCTGAGGATGATCCCATTTTCAATGGTCACATCCGGCAACATAACCTTCGGGTGCCCCGGTTGAAGCCGGGTGCGCTTAAGACGCGTACCGTCAATCTCACACACCTCGAACACCGGGGCGTTTTCTTCGATTCTGTCCCAGGTGATGGCGTTTAGGAAACTCTCGATACGGGCGATGGTCTCGGCAGGGCCGAAAATTCGGCAGGCTCCGAACGGCCCGATCCGGGAGCGCAGAAACCAGATGAACCCGCCGATATGGTCAAGGTGGGCGTGGCTTAAAAACACGGCGGTCACCTGATGGGCCACCCTGGCCGCGAGACGCGAGGGATCGCCCAGATCAAAAAACAGGCTCTGTTTAATGTTGCGGAATCTCACATGAAGGAGGGGATCGCCGAAGACCCCGCCCACCAGGGTGGCCCAGGCAGGCCCCAAACGACTGGATATGGGCCTTTGGCCCGTTTCCGGTCTCACCTCCGGGGCCGTCATCTCCACGGGTTCGCCGTATCCGGACCCTAACCTTCCCGTGCGGGGGATGGTTCCGATTTTGCCCGCAGCATTTCGCCCGGCATCCCGGATGACTATGGCTGCAGGCGCTTTGCCTGTTTTTAAGGGAACCCGCACGGTCAGGTGTTCTCCTGAAACCCGGATGACTTCTCCCATCTGCAGCGTCTGCCCCATTTCATCCAACAACCCCACCTGCCGGGCCACCCATGCCTCCGGACAGTGTCGGGGCGGTGGTGTACCCAGAAGATGAACATGACGGAGATTAACCATTTTTTCCACACCATGGGACAGCAAACGGTCCCAAAATGCTGTCCGATGGGCATCCCTGGCCCCCCTGGAAGGCCGCTTCGCCTCAGGGGCGGCGGGAATATACTCGACCTCCACAGGAAGCGAGGCCAGTTCCGCGTGGAAGGGAAGCTGTCCCTTATTGTGGTACAACGCTACAACCCCATCCACATGAAGTGTTTCAGTGAGGGCGATTAGGAGTTCGGCACCACCTACTCCCCGGGCCACACCGGGGGGGTCGATGATCACAACCGGTTCGCCACCCTCTCCCAGGGCATTGGAAAGCAACCGCCGGGCCGCCAGGATCACGGGCAACCGGAACCGGGAGGCATCCAAGGTACACAAGGCCTGACAGTCGCCCCATTGAAAGGCATCCCCCTCCCACCAGCCGCGACACACCGCCCCCGGAATACCGAAAGGCGGCGTCCCCGGATCGAGCGACAGGATCTGGGCTTGGCCCAAACGCCGAGTCAACGACCGCCCCCATGCCATGGTGAGTGTAGACTTACCCGTCCCCATTTCTCCCCACATAAGGATACGGCGGTATCCCGTAAGATCGTAGGCCGGTGGCTCTTCTGTTTCTGCATTCCGCATCAGTGTTTCATCCTTGGACATGTGCGTCCCCTGCTTAGGGTCCCACTTTTATGGCGGTTTTTAAAAACGGATTTTGACGGTCCTCAAACAGTATGGGCTTTTTCGTTTCAATGTCAAACGCATCTTTGCAGTTTGCCACGGCACCGAACTCCAAGTGAAGAGCGCCCGAACCGAGGTCTCAAATCCCGGCAATATGGACATTCCTGTCCTGAACGGAAACATCTTCCCTTCCCCGGGGCATGATTTTGATTCTGATGCATTTATCGAGAAGGAGTTGGACGGGATATTTTCGTATGAAGGAGAAGAAGACGATCGGTCGCCCTCCATGCGGGGGCATGCGTAGATTCGGGGACGCAAGATTTGGGGAC
>JAWLET010000018.1:0-21910 GCA_041685955.1 Desulfobacteraceae bacterium
CGGCGGTCAGAAAGGGGAATCCGTAGACAATGGCATGGTAATTGATCCGGTCCAGGGTGGCGAGAGAGGGAAGCCGGGCGTAGATGGACCCCAGCCGCTTCTGTTTAATCTGGCGTTCCTGGATCAGATACATCATGGCAGCGAGAAAGGCGATGGCCAGCAGCCCGTCCCCGATAAATATGGTCCCCACATGAACCGTGAGCCACAGACTTTTATAGAGGGGGTTGACAGGACCCTCTGTCCAGGGCATGACCGAAGAGACCATCATGAGGAAGGCGGCAAAGGGGGCCACAAAGGACCCCAGCACCCTCAACTTGAATCTGGCCTGTATCACCAGATACACACAGATAATGGACCAGGCAAAGACCGACAGGGCCGATTTCAGGTCCAGGGCCGGTGCTGTTCCCAACAGATAATACCGGTACCCCAGAAAAAAGGTGTGACAGATCAGCCCCGCCACCAGGATCCAGTAGGAGATCCTGAATACCCATTGCTGCTGCTTGATAATAAAAACAATAAATCCGCCCGCAGCAAGCAATTCAAAAAAAAGGGCTGAATTGAACCATATCAGTGTCATCTTTCAAAAAGATCCTTAATATCCACAGCTTGGGGCAAAATACGCCGGAGTGCGGCCTCCACCGCTTTCCACTGTTGGGCTGAAATGGCCTTGGGCAGGTCGGCATCCACAATCTCCTTAAAAAGGCGACTGTTTTCCGCCTGGGAAAGCCCCAGGGCAAGGACCCGTTCGCGTACCTTCCCCATAAGGGCCAGGAATATGCCGTATTCATCCCCGAAGCGCTGTTCAAGGTCTTCTCGAACCCTTCTGGCAAAAGCGGGACTCTTTCCCGAGGTTGAAACGGCGATCAAGAGGTCGCCTCGCCTCACAATGGAAGGGACAATGAAGGTGCAGTCCGCGGGCTGGTCCACCGCATTGACCAGCAGTCCCCTGCTGCGGGCGCTTACGCTGATGGTGTGATTCAGGTCATGGTCATCAGTGGCCGCGATGACCAGGAATATATCATCCAAGTATTCCTCTCTGAACCGGGTGCCCAGATATACGACCTTTTCCTTCTCGATCAGGGCCATAAACGGCCGGGTCAGTTCCCGACTGACCAGGTGCACCAACGCCCCGTATTCCAGAAGGGTTTCCACCTTCCGCAACGCCACACTGCCCCCGCCGACCACCAGGACGGTCCTGCGCTCAAGCTGGAGGAAGATCGGATAATAGCTCATGGATGTGCTCGATTCCTGGGCAACAGGCCCCAGCATGAGGATTCTGGGGCCGCATTAGATATAACGATCTACGGTCTCGGTAATGAATTTTTCCACTCCCTTTACCCCCTCCTTTGCCTGTAACTCCTCCAGGAGGGACTTGATCTTCTGATAGGTGACCGGATCATGGGCCAGGTCATCCGTGGATCTATAGGCGCCCCCCCGTCTACCGATGCGATAGATCATCCGGTCCTTCTCCGAAAGCGCCTGATACTTCTCAATGACCTGCAGCATTTTTTCCTTGTCCTCAGGGAGCTTTCCCGAGACTTCTTCCAATAGGTTCATAATATGGTCACTGGTCAGCGTACTGGTAATCCCGTTTAAGGTCTCAATAAACAATTTGAGTTCCCGGGCCAACCTATCATCGGTCTGCATGGTAAAGGTACCGTCCATCAGTTTCTGGTAAAGGGGAACCCGCGGAGGCACCCTGAGGCTCCTGAGCCGTATGAAATGGGGATTGATCTGATTCAACACCTTGGCGGTCTCCACCGCGTGTTCCCGCCACATTTCCTGACCGCCCAGGCCGGGCATCACATATTCGGAGAGTTCCATGCCAGCCGCCCTTATTTTTTGTCCCGCCTCCACGTGTTGAGCCGCCTTAACCCCCTTTTTCATGAGTTTCAGGAGCGGATCATACCCGGTTTCAAGCCCGATGTGTACCCTGTCCAGACCGGCCTCATGAATCTGCTTCAAGGATGCCACTGATTTCCGAACCACGGTCCTGGACCTGGAATAGGTGGTGATCCGGGTCACCTGGGGAAGCATCTTTTTCAAAAAAACGAGAATTTCCACCAGGTCCCGGGTCTTCAGGACCAGATTATCCGCATCCTGGAGGAAACAGGCGCCGGTTTGGTAATACAGCCACATGGCCACGCTTCGATAACTGTCAGAATACCCGGATGTTCCGAAAATGGTGCTGATCACCGAATCATCCACCCTGCCGCTGGCCCCCAGTCGCCAGGACAAAGACTTGATATGGTCTATGATCTCCCTGACCGTCTCGATGTCGGCCTTGATCTCCTCCACCGTCCTCAGGGAAAACTTTCGGCCCTTGTATACCGGACAAAACAGACACTGATTCCAGGGGCAGTTCCGGGTTATCCGCAAAAGAAGGCTTTTGGCCTCATTGGGGGGGCGGATAGGCCCTTGCTCAAAACCCATTTCCTTTTCCTTCATGTGTAAAACACCTCTTTCTATAGCGGGCATAACCCGATGCACTCACCGGCCCTGCGTCACTCTCCCGGGTGAAGCAGCGTCGGTCTGAAAAGACTATCACTTATGCGCCTCTGTTTCAAGGTATTCCCGCCTTATTGAAAGATCTTCTCCAAGCAGCCCGCCGCATTGAACCGTTTTTTTTCTTGACTCATGAAACCCGGTTTGGATACTTCAGATGGATACGATCGTCAGGAACTCGGGAGAGTCGCCCCAAACCGATAGGTATTTTTTTCAGGCTCAATTGTTTGTTGGCCGTCATAACCATCAATGGGAGGAGCTTATATGAACATCAAGGATAGCGTCATCGTTGTTACCGGCGGGGCCTCGGGGCTGGGCGAGGCCTGTGTTCGAAACTTTTTGAATATGGGGGCCAGGGTCTCCATCTTTGATTTTGCAGAAGAGCGCGGAAACGCCATTGCCGCAGAACTAAGAGAAAACGTCCTGTTCTGCCTGACCGACGTTACCGAGGCATCCACTGTCCAGGCAGCGGTCGATAAGACCGTGGAACGGTTCGGCGCCATCCATGTGGCCGTCAACTGCGCAGGAGTGGGGACCCCGGCAAAAGTCCTGGGCAAGGAAGGTCCCATGAATATGGACCATTTCAACAAGGTCGTCCAGATCAATCTCATGGGCACCATGAACGTCATCAGACTGACCGCCCGAAAAATGGTGGAAAACTCCCCTGGTGAAGACGGAGAAAAGGGGGTGGTGATCAATACGGCTTCTGTGGCCGCCTTTGACGGACAGATCGGCCAGGCCGCTTACAGCGCGTCCAAAGCGGCCGTGGCGGGGATGACCCTTCCCATTGCCCGGGAGTTTGCGGAATACGGCATACGGGTCATGACCATTGCCCCGGGTATATTTGAGACGCCCATGCTCAAAGGGCTTCCCGAGAATGTACAGGAAGCCCTGGGAAAGATGGTTCCCTTCCCGAGACGGGTGGGGGCGCCTTCCGAGTTTGCGGCCCTGGTCCAACACATCGTGGAAAACCGGATGCTCAACGGCGAGGTCATTCGGCTGGACGGGGCCATTCGAATGGCGGCCAAGTGATTCAGGCTCGAATCCTGTTGGGCTCGCTGAGGCGAATGACATGACCACTGAACCCATCAAGGTCCTGTTTGTTTCCCCGGAAGCCGCCCCCTTTGCCAAGACAGGCGGGCTGGCCGATGTGGCCGGGGCCCTTCCCAGCGCCCTGGCCACACTAGGGGTGGAGATCAAGCAGGTGCTACCCCTCTACAGAACCGTCCGGGAGAAAGGATTTAAACTGGAGTCCCTGGGTGGACTGAAGGTGCAACTCGGCCCTAACACGCTAATGGCCGGTGTTTTCAAAGCCAAGACCCCAGCGGACGTCAGCGTATATTTTATCGACCGCATGGATCTCTTTGACAGACCCCACCTCTATGGTGAAGGGAGCATGGACTACGGGGACAATCTAAAACGGTTCGCCTTTTTCTGCCATGCCGCCCTGACCTTATCCCAAAAACTCTCCTTCAGCCCCAGTGTTGTTCACAGCAATGACTGGCAGACCGGCTTGGTCCCGGCCCTCATCAAAGGACCGTATCAGAAGGGTACCCCCCTGGCCCGGACCGCATCCATGTTCACCATCCACAATATCGGGTACCCGGGTCTTTTTGCGCAGGATCGAATGGAAGCCACCGGTCTTTCCAGAGGGACATTTTTTCACACCGGAGGACTCGAATACCATGGATGGATCAGTCTTTTGAAATCCGGTATCGTCTATGCTGACGCCGTCACCACTGTGAGCCCCACATATGCCCAAGAGATTCAGCGTCCTGAATACGGCATGGGCATGGACGGCATCCTGCGCCACAGGGCGGCCCATGTTTACGGCATACTGAACGGTGCGGATTACCACCATTGGGACCCGGGGCAGGATCCCCACATTCCAAATAGGTATGATCACCCCCATATGGAGGGGAAACGCCTCTGCAAAAAGGCCCTGATACAAGAGATGGGTCTGGATTCTGCGCTCATGGAAAGGCCCCTTCTATCTGTCATCAGCCGCCTGGATCATCAAAAAGGGCTGGATCTGCTGGTTCCCATACTGGACGCCATGGTGGCCATGGGAGTGGGATTAGTCCTTCTGGGGGAAGGGGACAGGCACCTGGAGTGGGAATTCGAGGAGGCGGCCCGGCGTCATAAGGGGCGTGTGGCCGCCTTTATCGGTTTCAACGAAGGATTGGCCCACAGAATCCTGGCGGGTGCAGACATTTTGCTGATCCCTTCCCGTTATGAACCCTGCGGCCTGACTCAACTCTATGCACTGAAATACGGCACCGTACCCGTGGTTAGAGGCACGGGCGGATTAGAGGATACGGTAGAGGCCTTCGATTACCCCACCCGACAGGGAACCGGTTTCAAATTCTATCCCTATGACCCCTGGGCCCTTTTCGGCGCGGTAAGAGAGGCGGCGGCCGCCTACCATCACTCCGGGACATGGAGCCGACTTCTCTCCAACGGGATGCAGGCGGATTTCTCGTGGGAGCGTTCTGCACGCCAATACCTGGCGGTCTATCAATCGATCACGGACCCACGGCAATAAAGGCTGAAATCCGTTCCCAACGCCCTCAACACCCGCATGCAAGATCTCCGAAAGGGGCATTAATCCAGCTTCACCGGCGACTCGAAGCCCTCCGGCTTTATGGCCAGTACCGAGCAGTCCAGATCGCGCAGGACCTTTTCCGCGGTGTTTCCAATGAAAAATCCGGAGAGTCCAGTACGGATCACGGTCCCCATCACCACCAGGTCAATGCGACGTTTTTGGGCCTCCTCCGGAATCTTGTCCTTTGGATCTCCCTCCACCATGTGGAGACTCAAGGTTCCCTTTTTCAGCGGAAATTTTTCCACCAGCTCCTGGGTTTGCTGCTTGTGCATCTTCCGGGTATCCCTGACAAGGTTATCCACCTGTTCCTGTTTCAGGCCGGAACGGTATCGCAGGGTTTCTTCATGAAACGGTTTCCAGCAGTGAATCACGTGCAGCTCGCACCTTTCAATCTCGGCCAGGGAACTGGCCATTTCCATGATTCTCAGATTCAGAGAATGGCCCCGCTCATCCGGAGGGGCCACGTCCACTGCGGCCATGATTCGACCGTACCGCTTTTTCTTTTGGGGATTGATCGCCCACACCGGACAGGGACACTTGCGCATCAGGTGCATGATGCGGCTTCCAAACAGGATGTCTTTGAGTCTTCCCTGGATTCGGGGGGTCACCATCACCAGATCGTGTCCGTTTTGGAGTACCTCCTGAATGATCTCCAAAAAAGGCACTCCCGTCACCACCTTTACGGACACCTTGATCCCCTCGGTCTTAAGCGGGGATGCAATCTCCTCCAGCGCGTCATACGCCTCTGAGAGGATCTCTTTCTCAAAATTTCCCTCCACCGAGGACAAGGCCATCATTTGAGTGGTGGACGGATATTCCTCCAGGACCTGGAACAGCAGCAGTTCCGCCTTATTCTCCTCAGCCAATTCCCGGGCCCGCTCGAATGCCGGGCCTTTTTCAGAATCAGGATCGTACACAAAAAGTATTTTCTTAAAGCGCTTCATGATCATCCTCCTCCCCTACCCATTGATCTCGTAGTGATCTGCGGACGCATCGCATCATCCCAGCGCGAATACCAAAAGGCCCTGGCGCTGAGCCATCCATCAGGCGGAAATGAAGCTTAGAAAATGGCCATTGGAGTGTCAAGGAGAAACTGAGCCGCCGGGATTACGGCTTGACAGGCGCTTTCAGCCTGTTTTATTGAACACCTTCAGGCCAGTGGAAACAGTGATACAATCCTTTTTCAGGAGCCAACAGGTTGGAGGAGGGCTTATGCAACAGATCTGGATCATCGGGGCGGGCCGGTTCGGACACCTGGCATTTGAGCGGCTGTCCAAAACGTTCAGGGATAAACAGTTCGTCCTGGTGGATCCCGACAGGGAAAACCTCTCCCAGTGTCACGGCGAACACCTTTCAAAGGAACAGACCGACGGGGTGGCGTTTCTGAGCCGGCGCCTGGATCATGGTCATGGGCCGGAGCCGGCGTGGATCATCCCCGCCCTTCCCGTCCACCTCGCTGCCGAGTGGCTGCTCCACCATCTGGGACCGGATCGCCTCCAACGGGTGGATCTCCCCTCGGCGCTTGATCCCCTGATCCCCCATCCCATACGGGGGCAAAGCGGGGACATCTATGTGACCCATGCCACCTTCAGGTGCCCGGATGACTGTGCCGAACCCAAAGACATCTGCACGGTCACCGGAAAAAAGCGGAAACAAAATATGTTCGAGGTCCTGGGGGAAATCGATCTGAAGCCGTTTCAATCCCTGGTCATTCGAAGCCACCAGCTGGGGCCCGGCATCGGGGGGTACCGGCCGAGCCGGCTTTATTCCCTGCGCCAAGAGATGGAACAGTCCCCAGGCCCTTTTTTGGTGAGTACAGCCTGCCGCTGCCACGGGGTGATCACCGGGCTGAAATGGGTGTGAGGTTGTAACGGTGCATTTGATAATCCCTTGGGATTAAACACCGAGTGGTGAATGCGTTCATATCACCCTGTCTCATATAATGGTCTGGGCTCCATTCCGGCAATATTTCACCTTAAAACTCTTTATAAATAACGGACCCTTCCTCGCTTCCGACTCCGCATCAATGATCCCACCATACAACTGTACCAATCGTTTGACAATCCCTAAGCCCAGTCCGGTGCCGGTTTCATAATATTTCTTTTCGACCGTGACCTTAATTTATTTCGGCCGGTCTCTTCCAATTTGCTAAGCGGAAATTACTGAATTCTAATGATTTTTATTGTCAATAGAGGCTTATTGGATGGAACTTGAAAAATTTGTTATTGACCCCCAAGTCTTTTTTGCATATATCTCAAACTCAAAGAAAGGGGGTTTTACCAGCTATGCGAAAGGAGATGCTTATGAAAATTGGGAAAATAAAACATAAAAAGGCGGAGATGATAACCTTTGTGTCTTCGGCGCTAACCATCCTTTTCGCCGTCTGCGTCTTTGCCGTTTCAGCGGACAAAGAAGCAAAGGCTGAGGAGCCGGAGGGCATGACCCTGGAACAACTCCTGGAGGTGAAAAAAATAAACTATGAAGGATATCCCCGGAATTTTAAGGGGCCGGTTCCCTTCAGCCATCAAGCGCACAAGTCAGTGATGTGTATGAAATGCCACCACACCGGTGATTACATTCAATGCGGCGAATGCCACATGATGGAAACAGAGGACGAAGTGGTGAAACTCAACTGGGCCTTTCATCGTAGTTGCAGGGGCTGCCATAAAGAGTTGGCAGAAGAGAATCCGGAATCCAAGGCGCCGGATCGGAAATGCAGCGGCTGCCACGCAAAACGGGAAAAATAAGGTCTCAATGAATCGGTTTTCTCAGCTCAACATGGTGTATGGTAACCCATAGCATAGCCGGACCCCTCGCGGGGGGATTGAAGACCTCATAAAAAAACCGGGTAACGTGTAATTACCCGGTTTTTTACTGTTTTATGGGGTGGATGATGGGACTCGAACCCACGGCAACTGGGGCCACAACCCAGTGCTCTACCAACTGAGCTACACCCACCATTACTTAGAAGAATATCACAATGATCACCTTGTGTACAAGGTAAAATCAACAGCATCTCAAAATATTTGAAGAACCCTGCAGTCCCGCTTGAGCGGGACAGGGAATTACTTAGATGTTTTATTGACACCCCGCCGGTTTTAAGTATTTGACGTCGGACCCGAAATCCCATATATTGTCTGCTTAAAATCAATGTTATTAATGTAGGCTTTCGTTATCCCTGAACGTTCCCACAATCGTCATTCCGGTCCCGGATCAAGTCCGGGATGACGGAACCGGAATCCAGTCTCTTCAACTACTTCTGGATCCCGGCTCCCGGCGCAGGGTCCGGGACAAGCTTCGCCGGGGGGACGACATGATTTCATCGAAATGTTCTTAATGATATTGGGTTTAAAATTTTGAGCAAAGGGATTTATCCATGTCAACCCCCAAACAGTCCTTGTTCAGGGAAATACCCGCAGTGGATCAACTGTTGGCGACTCCCCAAATGGAACGGGCCCTGACCTCCCATCCCAGAGGACTGGTCCTCAATGCCATTCACCAGGTCCTTGAAGACATCCGTGGGAAAATCAAGACCGGGGCGATCGCCGGACCCGAACCTGAACTCCAGCTGGAAACGGTGTCTGAGAGAGCCTGGGAACGGCTGGCAGCCATATCCGGACCCAGCCTGCGGGAGGTGGTCAACGCCACCGGCGTAGTGGTCCACACCAACCTGGGTCGTTCCATCCTGCCGGAAACCGCGTTCAACCGATTGAGGACCATAGGCGGCGGATACAGCAACCTCGAATATGCGCTGGAACAAGGAAAACGCGGAAGCAGGTATGTCCACGTGGAGGGGATACTCCAGGAGTTGACCGGCGCTGAGGGCGCCATGGTGGTCAACAACAATGCGGGTGCGGTCCTTATCGCGCTCGAGACCCTGGCCAGGGGCCGGGAGGCGGTGGTTTCCAGGGGACAGCTTGTGGAAATCGGCGGGTCATTCCGCATCCCGGACGTGATGCGCAAGAGCGGGGCCCACATGATCGAGGTGGGGACCACCAACAAGACGCACCTGAAGGACTATGAGGAGGTGATCGGCCCGGACACCGCCCTCCTGCTGAAGGTCCACACCAGCAATTTTCAGGTGGTGGGATTTACCGAGGAGGTCCCCGGGGAAGCCCTGGTGGGCCTGGGGAAGCGGCACGGCATACCGGTCATGGAAGATCTGGGAAGCGGGTGCTTGGTGGATTTCGCTCAGATCGGGATGATCAAGGAACCCACAGTTCAGGAAGTGCTGGCCCAGGGGGTAGACCTGGTGACCTTCAGCGGAGACAAGCTTCTGGGCGGTCCCCAAGCCGGCATCATTTTAGGCCGCCAAGAACTGGTGGAGGCCATTCGCAACAATCCCCTCAACCGGGCCCTTCGAATTGACAAGCTCACCCTTCTGGCCCTGGAAGAAACCCTGAGGCTCTATCGAGATCCCGCTTCGGTGATGACCCGTATCCCCACCCTAAGGATGATATCCCAGACCTATGAAAGTCTCAGAAAAAAGGCCAACCGCCTCTATGCCCGGCTTAAGGGGATTAGTACCGAGAACTTCGTCATTGAAAGAGCGGATGGAAACTCCAAGGTGGGCGGGGGGGCCCTGCCCCTTCAGGAACTTTCCACTCGATTATTGTGTCTGATTCCCGGAAAGCTTTCCTCCCAGACCATTGAGACTCAACTCAGGACCCATTTGCCCCCGGTGATTGCCCGGGTGGAAAAAAACCGGGTGGTGCTGGACGTAAGGACGATCCAGGAAAATGAATTCAACACAGTCGCCGGCGCCATCAAAACGGTCGCCCTTCTTTGAGCAGCGGCCAGGAGGCAGGGGTGGATAAGACGATCCAACAGGTCTTAGCAGAGAGCCTTAAAGTGAGTGAATCCTTCATCGGAAGCAACATCTCGAGGCTCACCACGCTTGCGGAAAAAATCGCCTCCGTGTTTCTGCAGGATGGCAAACTTTTGATCTGTGGAAACGGGGGCAGCGCGGCCGATGCCCAGCATATGGCCGCGGAATTCGTCAACCGGTTCCAGCTTGAGCGGCCACCGCTCCCTGCCATGGCTTTGACAACCGACAGCTCAGTGATTACCAGTATTGGAAACGATTACGCGTTTGAAGATATTTTCGCAAAACAGGTAAAGGCCTTGGGAGTGACCGGAGACATCCTGCTGGTTATCACCACCAGCGGGGTCTCTTCAAATCTTGTGAATGCCGTGAACGCGGCCCATAAAAAGGGGTTGTTTACCGCAGGGCTCCTGGGAAAGGATGGCGGAGAACTCAGGCTTCTGGTTGACCTGGCCCTGATCGTCAGAAACGGGGTGACCGCCCGCATTCAGGAGGCTCATATCATTGCCGAGCATATCCTGTGTCAGCTTGTGGATTATATTCTGTTTCAACGCCACCTGGAAACTGAATGACCGTTTTTTGAAATACGGTCCAAAGGCCATTTGATGACTCCAAAAGCACCCTTATCGTTAGACAAGGTCAAATCGTATCCCCTGAAAGAACGAAAGAGCAAGGTGCGTATTGAGAATTTCGCCAAGGCCTGGATCTCCGGCAACTCGTTCTCCCAGTGGCTTGATTCCCTGCCCAGAATGCTGGCGGCCGACGATCTGAAGGCTATCGCCGGGCACATGGCACACGCGGCAGGCGCCGGTAAAACAATCATTCTGGCCATGGGCGCGCATCCCATCAAGGTGGGGCTTACTCCTGTTATTGAGGATCTCCTGGAACGCCGCGTCATCAGCGGGATCGCCATGAACGGAGCGGGCATCATTCATGACGCGGAGCTGGCCATGGTGGGGAACACCTCCGAGGATGTGAGTGCAGAAATCGGGTCAGGAACATTCGGCATGGCCCACGAGACCGCGCAGTTCCTCAACCAGGCCGTTGCCGAGGGTGCAGCGCAGGGCCTGGGGTTGGGGGAATCGGTGGGGGCCATGCTGATCCGGGAAAATTTCCCCCATAACCGGCTCAGCCTTCTCGCCAGGGCCCATGAGTTGGATATTCCCGTCACCGTACACGTGGCCATGGGGACCGATATCATTCATATTCATCCCAGTGCAAATGGTGCCGCCATCGGAAAGGCCTCACACCTGGATTTTCGTATTTTTTCAACCCTGGTCTCACAGCTCGAGGGCGGTGTGTTGATCAACCTGGGATCCGCGGTCATTCTGCCCGAAGTGTTCCTCAAGGCCCTGAGTCTGGTGAGGAATCTGGGCTTTGAGGTCAAAAATGTCACCACCGTCAACATGGATTTTATTCGACAATACCGGCCCATGACCAATGTGGTACACCGTCCTACCCTGGACGGCGGCAGGGGATACAGCCTGGTGGGTCACCACGAGATCATGTTTCCGTTGCTGGCTGCTGCGGTCATTGAGAAGCTTAATAAATAACATTACGGAAAGGATATAACCATGCCTATATACGAATATAAATGTACAGCCTGTAATACCGAGTTTGAAACCCTGATCTTTGGCGGTCAAGAGACGGTGGCCTGCCCCCAATGCCAGGGGAATAATGTGAAACGGCTCATGTCGGCCTGCGGGTTCAAGAGCGATGAAGGCTTCACGCCCTCCTCGGGATCGTCCGGTTGCTCCACCTGTTCCAGCAGCAATTGCAGCAGCTGTCACTGATATGTAGGCTCAGGATACCCCCACCCCAGGAGAAAAGCCGTTTTGTTCAGAATCGGGTTCGGATATGATGTGCACCCCCTCACCCAAGACCGGTCCTTAATCCTCGGGGGAGTGGAGATCTCCCACCCCTCGGGACTGGACGGTCATTCCGATGCGGACGTGTTGACCCATGCGGTGATGGACGGGATTTTGGGCGCCCTGGGCGCCGGGGATATCGGAAAACACTTCCCTGACACCGATCCCCGATACAGGGGGGTCTCCAGTCTCTCCATGCTCAAAACCGTAGCAGGCATGGTCAAAGACAAAGGGTTCCGCGTAAACAACCTGGATGCGACCATCGTGGCCCAGGCCCCCAAACTGGCCCCCTACCTGGCAGACATGGAAATGCGGCTGGCCCACCTGCTGAAAGTTCCGGACAATGCCGTCAATGTCAAGGCCACCACCACCGAACGCCTGGGATTCTGCGGCAGACGGGAGGGAATTGAGGCCTTTGCGGTCATCAGCCTCCTCAAGTGCGATCCGGACCGCTGAACAGGCTGAAGCAGGGCCATCATAAGGAGAACATTAGTGAGTCTTAAACTGTACAACACGGCAAGTCGAAAAAAAGAGACTTTCCAACCCCTCAAACCGGGAAAGGTGGGCATATATGTATGCGGGGTCACGGTATACGATCTGTGCCACATCGGACACGCACGCTCCGCTATCGTCTTTGACGTTCTGGTGCGATACCTGCGGCATAGAGGCTTTGATGTCACCTATGTTCGTAATTTCACGGACGTGGACGACAAGATTATCGAGCGGGCCGGACAACTGGGAAAGGAGACCAGCGCCATTGCCCAGGAATACATTGACGCCTTTAATGCGGATATGGACCGGATCAGAGTGCTACCCGCGGACCAGGAACCCAGGGCCACCGAATACATCCCTCAGATGATCCAGATGATCGAGAGATTACTGGAGCGGGGTTTTGCCTATGTGGCTGAAAAGGATGTCTATTATGCGGTGGAGGCATTCAAGGAATACGGTGGGCTCTCTGGCAGAAATCTGGAAGATATGCGGGCCGGGAGCCGAATCGCGGTGGACAGCAAAAAAAGACATCCCATGGATTTTACCCTGTGGAAGGAAGCCAAGCCGGGCGAACCCCAGTGGCCCAGTCCCTGGGGTCCGGGCAGGCCGGGATGGCACCTGGAATGTTCGGTCATGAGCAACCATTTTCTGGGCCCCACCTTTGACATCCACGGCGGGGGCCGGGACCTCCTCTTTCCCCACCATGAAAATGAACGGGCCCAGTCCATCGCCGCCAACGGCGGCAGCTTTGCCCGCTACTGGATCCACAACGGTTTCGTGACCGTGGAATCTGAAAAAATGTCCAAATCCTTGGGCAACTTTCTGACCATACGCGATGCCCTGGACCAATACCACCCTGAAGTGCTGAGACTGTTTCTCCTGTCCAAACACTACCGGAGCCCCTTGGATTTCTCCAAAAAGGATGTGCTCAATCTCCAGTCCGGTCTGGTCCGCATCTATCGCACCTTAGATCGTCTGGAAACGATCCTGGGCCTCCCTGATCCACCCGTCTCCAGCGGGGAGGACCCTTTTATCCAACGCTTCATCCAGTTGATGGATGATGATTTGAACACCGCAGGGAGCCTCGGGCTGGTTTTCGAGAAGGTCAGAGACATGAACCGGGCCATGGATTCAGATACAGGCCCTTTGGATGAAACGGTACTGAAGCGGCTCAAACAGGATCGTTCCCATCTGCTTAAGGTCGCGGACATATTAGGGTTGCTTCAGGAGACCCCCGCAGCATTCTTCAAGCAACTGGCAGGAGTGTCCACAGGCCCGGATACTGCGGAAATCCAGAATCTGGTGGAAAAGAGAACCGAGGCCAGAGCTCAAAAAGACTGGGCCAAGGCGGATGAGATCCGGAATCGGCTCAGGGACATGGGCGTGGTCTTGGAAGACGGTCCCCAGGGGACCACCTGGAGGCTCGATGTTTAAAATCCAAACCGATCTCACCCCCTGCGGGGATCAACCCCAGGCCATCACGGACCTCCTGGACGGCCTTTTTAGACAGCTGGACCACCAGGTCCTGCTGGGTGTCACCGGCTCCGGCAAGACATTTACCATGGCCCATGTGATTGCCGGGGCCCGGAAACCCACCCTGGTCATCGCCCCCAACAAGACCCTGGCGGCCCAGTTGTACGGCGAGCTGAAAGGGCTGTTCCCCAACAATGCAGTAGAATATTTTGTCAGCTATTATGACTACTACCAACCTGAGGCCTATATTCCTCAGAGCGATACCTATATCCAGAAAGATTCCCACATCAATGACCAGATCGACAAGATGCGCCATGCCGCCACCCGGGCCCTGCTGGACCGGGACGATGTCATCATCGTGGCCAGCGTGTCCTGTATCTACGGCCTCGGTTCTCCGGAGGCCTACCACAATATGCTCCTCTATCTCGAAACCGGGACCATCCTGTCCATGGAAACTGCAGTCCAGAAACTGGTGGAAATCCATTACGAACGGGGAGATGTGGATTTTTATCGGGGCCGGTTTCGGATACGCGGAGATGTCCTGGATATCTGCCCGGTCCATGAAGAGGACCGGGCCGTTCGCATCTCCTTTTTTGGGGATGAAGTGGAATCCATTCGCGAAATCGATCCCCTTACCGGAAAAGTCCTGGCCACACTCAACCGGATCACCATATACCCGGCCACCCACTACGTGACCACAGTGGATATCCGGGAGCGGGCCATTGAGGCCATTAAAGCGGAACTGGCCCAACAGGCGGACTGGTTTTACCAACAGGGAAAATATATTGAGGCCCAGCGGATCGAAGAACGAACCCGTTTTGACCTGGAAATGATGGCGGAGATCGGGTATTGTCACGGAATAGAGAATTACTCCAGGCACCTGACCGGACGAAGGCCCGGAGAGCCTCCCCCGACGCTTTTGGACTACTTTCCCCGGGACTTTCTCCTCATCATTGACGAAAGTCATATCACCATTCCCCAGCTCAACGGCATGTACAGGGGGGATCGGTCCAGAAAAGAGACCCTGGTCACCTACGGGTTCCGTCTTCCCTCGGCCTTAGACAACCGGCCTCTGAAATTTGAAGAATTCGAGGCCCGGCCCAAACAGACCATTTATGTCTCGGCCACGCCCGGTCCCTATGAAATGGAAAACTCCCGAATGACCACCGAGCAGCTGATCAGACCCACCGGTTTGATTGATCCGGTCATAGAGGTCAGACCCGCCACCAATCAGGTGGACGACCTGTTGGAATGGATAAAGGAGAAAGTGGAACAGGGAGACAGGGTCCTGGTCAGCACCCTGACCAAACGCATGGCCGAGGATTTGACCGAATACTATCTGGACCTGGGGCTTAAGGTCAAATACATGCACTCGGACATCAAGACCATCGAACGAATGGAGCTTATCCGAGAGCTGAGGCTGGGGGTGTTTGATATCCTGGTGGGGATCAATCTGCTTCGGGAGGGCCTGGACATTCCGGAGGTCTCCCTGGTGGCCATTCTGGACGCGGACAAGGAAGGTTTTCTTCGCTCTGAAAGGTCCCTGATCCAGACCAGTGGAAGGGCCTCCCGGAATGTGAACGGGACGGTCATCCTCTATGCCGATCAAATCACCGGCTCCATGGAGCGGGCCATACAGGAGTGCGACCGACGGCGTCAGGTCCAGAAGGAGTACAATCAGGCCCACCACATCACCCCGACCACCATTGAGAAAAACATCGACAATATTCTGCAATCCGTCTATGAAGCCGATTATGTGACCGTCCCCGCCATGGCAGAATCCGCAGCCTCCTACCCACCCCCGGAGGAGCTGGATCAACACATCAAAGAGCTGACTGAAAAAATGAAACAAGCCGCCTCCAACCTGGATTTCGAAGAAGCGGCCCTGTTAAGGGACCGGATAAAGGTCCTCGAAGCCCAGGAACTGGCCCTGCTGGAAGCCGCCTGATAGAAACGAAATGTTGATCTGTCCCGCACAAAAGCGGGATTAATGGAATATATCCCCTATGGACCATGACCCATCCGATCAGAATAAGGATTTGTTGCCCATCCCTGGATTCCATGGCGTTCGAGAGGCTCTGGACCGGGGCGGCCGGGACATCCGCATCCGCGCGCTCTGGCTGGCCCAGGGAAAAAAGTCGGCGAGAATGGAAGAAATAGCAGCCCTTGCCAGGGAGCGCGGGATCCCGGTGGCATTCAAGACCCGTGGCGACCTGGATCGAATGGCCCCCCATGTGGCCCACCAGGGGATTATGGCTGTGGCAGCGCCCTTTTCCTATCGATCCCTGGATGAGATTGCGGCTGGAGCCCTTCAGGACAAAGCAGCCGCTCTCCTTGTGGCCCTTGATCACATCACTGATGAAGGGAACTTGAGTTCACTGATCAGGACTGCCTCTTTTTTCGGGGTCCATGGAATGATCATCCCCAAGGATCGATCCGCCGGGATCAGTCCCGCCGTGCTCAAAAGAGCGTCAGGGGCCTGCGCCCTTGTCCCCGCCACCAGGGTGGTCAATATGGCCAGGACCCTTGCGCTGTTGGACAAGCAGGGGTTCTGGATTATCGGGACCTCCCCGCCTGTCTCCATCTCCACGGATTCATGGGGAGCAGGGGGTAAAACCGCGCCATCCATCTACCGATTCGACTGGAACAGGGATCTGGTCCTGGTCCTGGGCAATGAATACCGCGGAATGGGTCAGGCAGTGGAAAAACAATGTCATGAAAGGGTGAGCATCCCATCCTCAGGGAGTATGGCATCATTAAATGTCTCAATGGCGGGGGCGGTTATACTGTCCGAAATTTCCAGGCAGAGGCATCTGGATTGGTGATTGAAAATGCTGAAACCTGACACCGGAATCATACCAGTGGAAAACATTCCAGTGCCCTCACCTTGATCAGGGCCTTGATCACCGCACACAGGGGAAGGCCCACCACATTGGTATAGGAGCCGGAAATGGTCTCCACCATAAAGGCGCCCATTCCCTGAATGGCGTACCCGCCTGCCTTGCCCTCAGGTTCTCCAGTGGCGATGTAGGCATCAATCTCCCGGGCGGTTAAGGGTTTGAATCGTACCTCCGTGCTCACTGCTTCACAATGGACCCCATCCCCTGAAGGTGCTGACAGGGAAAAACCGGTAATGACCTGATGGGTTCTGCCGCTGAGACTGGTGAGCATGACCCGGGTGTCTGTGGGGTTCTCAGGTTTGCCTAATATTCGATCCCCCACCACCACGACCGTATCCGCACCCAGCACCCAGGAGGCTTCGGTCAATGAAAAGACCTTTGTCGCCTTTTTTTCGGCAAGCGCACACGCCTGAGTGTTGGGATCCCCGGTCATGTTCATTTCATCCGCACCACTTACAACCACCCGAAAAGGGATCCCAGCCTGTGCCATGAGCTGTTTTCGCCGCGGAGACGCGGAGGCCAGTATCAGGGGGTAGGTCTTGCTGATAAATGGAAAAGGAGTGGTATCCATGTTTACCAACCTACCGTGACCACTCCTCCAGGCCGAAGAGATATTCCGCATTCTTGGTGGTCTGCCGGGCCACTTCAGCCAATGAGAGCCCTCTCAACCGGGCAACCTCCTGAGCTGTGTAGGTGACAAAAAAGGGTTCATTGCGTTTGCCCCGTTTGGGCACTGGCGCCAAATACGGGGCATCGGTCTCCACCAACAACCGATCCAGGGGAAGGGATGCGGCCACGTGTTGGACGGTGACCGCCTTTTTGTAGGTGACGGTTCCCGGAATAGAAATATAGTACCCCAGATCCATAAAGGCCTGGGCCAGGGTCACATCCCCTGAAAAACAGTGGATCACCCCTCTGCGGTCCCCTTTCCCCATTTTTTTGAGCACCGAATAGACCGCCTCATGGGCCTCCCGATCATGGATAATAACCGGCAGATTCAGATCACGGGCCAGTTTTACCTGAGTTTCAAAGATCTGTTCCTGGGCCTCCAAAGCAGCATACCCGCGGTAGAAATCAAGACCGATCTCTCCCCAGGCCACCACCGCCGGTTCGGAAACCATTTTCACCAGATCATCCAGGTCAGACCGGGTGCATACTTCCGCATGATGCGGATGATAACCGATGGCGGCTTTCACACACCCATATTGCCTGGCCAGTCCAATGGCATCAGCCGAACTTTTCCGGTCTATTCCCACGCTGACGATGCGATTTACGCCGCCATTCAGAGCCCGTTCAATCACCGCGCCTCTGTCGCGATCAAAATCCGTCATGTCGAGATGGGCATGGGTGTCAATGAGCATAAGCATAACTCCCTTTGTTGATATACCTGAGTTTTTCACCTTATAATTCATCGTCCTTTATATGGCAAACAATTCCATTGCATACCTCCTGGCAATTTTTGTATGCTGTCGGTTGTGGACCCACCCAAGGAGTCGAATCAATGGCCAACTCAAAAAAATCACTCCAAGACCGCCTCCAATACCAGAAAAAACTCCACACCATTACCAATGAAATCCATGCCGCAAGAGACACCAATGAAATCCTCATAAACCTGCAGGACCAGATCCTGAGCCTGTTCGATGCCGATCGAATCACCATATTCGTGGTGGATCGTGAAAAACGGCAGCTGGCGTCCATGGTCAAGACCGGAGGCGAAATCAGGGAAATCCGGGTGGGGCTCAATAAGAAAAGCATTGCCGGGTATTGTGCGGTCTGCGGGAAGATGGTCAACATCCTCGATGTATACGATACCAAAGCCCTTCACCGTATCAGTCCGGAGCTGCAATTTGACCGGCAGTGGGATGAAAAAACGGGGTACCAGACCCGCCAGGTCCTGGTGGCGCCCATCGTCCATGCCAGACAGCTGCTGGGGGTCATCCAGCTGCTCAATAAAAAAAACGGCCCCTCTTTCACCCAGGAAGACCAGTCATCCCTTCTGGACATCCTCAAAGTGCTGGGCCTGGCCTTTTACAAGAATCAGAAACTGGCCCAGCACACAAAACCCACCAAATTCGACTTCTTGCTGACCCATAATATTATCTCCGGCAATGAACTGGACCAGGCCATGTCCCGGGCCAGAAACACCCAAAAGAGTGTGGAGTCGATCCTCATGGCCGACTTCAACGTCCCTAAAGCGGATATCGGAAAGTCGTTGGCCAGTTACTACCGAACCCGTTTTATCCCCTATGATGACAAAATGGTCATCCCGGGGAATCTCCTCAAAGGACTCAAGGTAAGTTTTCTAAAGAGCAATGTCTTCGTACCCGTGGGCCAGGCAGATGGAAAAGTCATGGTGGTCATGGAAGACCCCAGCTACCTGCCTGCCGTGGATGCCATCAAGCGATTCTTCCCCGGACAGGAGTTTGAATTCTGCGTGTCCCTCAGGGAAGACATCTATGAGATGATATCGCTCTTCTTTGACCTGAACAGAAAGGAGATGCTGGCCGGCTCCGGCACCATAGAGGACATTCTGGGACAGCTCCACACCGCAGAGGAAGAAGCGGAAGAAGAATGGCGAAGCATGAGTGAAAACGACAGCGCCATTGTTCAGCTCATCAATAAAATGGTTGTGGACGCCTACTCCCGAAATGCGTCCGATATCCACGTTGAACCGCGACAGGGAAAGGCCAACGCCGTAATAAGATTCAGGATAGACGGCGCATGCCAGGTCTACCAGACCATCCCGCATACCCATAAGCGGGCCATCGTCTCCCGTCTCAAAATCATGTCGGATTTGGACATTTCGGAAAAACGGCTTCCCCAGGACGGAAAAATCAAATTCAGCAAATTCGCCCCTTTGGATATTGAACTCCGGGTGGCGACCATCCCCACGGCCGGTCAGAATGAAGACGTGGTCATGCGGATCCTGTCAGCCGGCAAGCCCCTGCCGCTCACCGCCATGGGCATGAGCGAAAGGAATTATGGTGCGCTCATCGACATGATCTCCATGCCCTATGGCATCGTGCTGGTGGTGGGTCCCACAGGAAGTGGAAAAACCACCACCCTCCATGCGGCCCTGAATTATATAAACACCCCGGAGAAAAAGATATGGACGGCTGAAGATCCTGTGGAGATCACTCAGGAGGGCCTGCGCCAGGTCCAGGTGATACCCAGGATAGGGTTTGACTTTGTCAGGGCCATGCGCTCCTTCCTGCGGGCCGATCCGGATGTGATCATGGTGGGCGAAATGAGAGACCGGGAAACCATGGCCACCGGCATCGAGGCCTCGTTGACCGGACACCTGGTCTTCAGCACCCTCCATACCAACAGTGCGCCGGAGACCATTACCCGTCTCCTGGACATGGGGATGGACCCCTTCAATTTCGCAGACGCCCTTCTCGGGGTCCTTGCCCAACGACTGGCCAGGACCCTGTGTGAGCACTGCAAGGAAAAATACCATCCTTCCAAGGAGGAATATGATACCCTGGCAAGGGCTTACGGGGACGGATTCGAACAACTCGGCGTGAAATACAATGACGACTTTTATCTCTACCGATCCAAAGGCTGCCCCGAGTGCAACAAGACCGGCTATAGAGGACGAACCGCTTTGCATGAGCTCCTTCCAGGCACGGACGAGATCAAACACCTCGTACAGAACCGGGGAAGGATGAAAGATATCCGGAATCAAGCCACGGCTGACGGCATGACCACCCTCCTGCAGGACGGGATCCGGAAGGTCTTTCTGGGTCTCACAGACCTCGCCCAGGTCAGGCGCGTGTGCATCAAGTAGCGCATGGAACAGAGGCGCTCTGCGCTTTGCGTTACGGGTACATCCCGGGATGAAGCAACCCCTCGGTTTCATCCAGTCCAAACAGGAGATTCATATTCTGGACCGCGCTTCCTGCCTGACCCTTCACCAGGTTATCAATCAGGCTGACAATAATCAGGTTGCCGGTCCGCTCATCCAGATTCAGGCAGATATTGCAGAAATTGCTTCCTCTCACGTGGGTGCTGACCTGGGGCGTTTCAGGGCCGAATACCCGCACAAACCGATCCTCCCGGTAAAAGTCACGGTATTTATCGATCACGGATTTCAGATTTATCCCCTGGTTTATTCGACCATAGATGGTGGTCAATATCCCCCGGCTGAGCGGTACCACATGCGGGGTAAAGGTAATGGCAATGGACTCGCCCGCGATCCTGCCCAGCTCTGTTTCGATCTCGTACACATGCTGGTGCCCCGAAACCTTGTAGGCATTCATGGCATCATACCGGGCAGGATAATGAAAAGTAGGATTGGGATTCTTTCCAGCCCCTGAAACCCCTGTTTTGGCGTCACAGATGATGGTCCCCGGGTCAATGAGTTGTGCGTCCATGGCCGGAGAAAGCCCCAGGATGCAACTCACCGCAAAACAACCCGGGTTCCCCACCAGATTGGAGCCTTGAATTTTCGAGCGATGAAGCTCAGCCAGTCCGTAAACCGATTGCGGCAGGAGGTCGGGGGCCGCGTGTCCTGGATCTCGACCGATCCTGGCGGCATATCCTTCATAGGTCTTCAGATTGTTGAACCGAAAATCACCACTGTAGTCAATGACTTTTATCCCTTTTTTAAGCCACCTGGGCGCCTCCTTCTGGCCCACCCCGTCCGGGGTGGAAAAGAAGACCACCTGGGCATCTTCAGGACACTCCGCCTGTTCGGGATTCTTGATGGGCATATCGCAAAATCCCTTCAGATGCGGATACAATTCACTGATGGGGGTTCCCACCTGTTCCTTATCAATGAGGGCGCAGATTTCTGCCCGGGGGTGCCCCAGCAGCAGCTCAATGGCGCCACAACCGCCATACCCGCCTGCGCCCACAATGACCACCTTGATCTTTTCCATACTCAAAAAAACCTCGTATTTCGCATTCGGATTATCCAACCGGCCTCATGCAGACCTTTTGGTGTCTTCATCCCAGGTTTCGTGTCTTGGGCACTACCCTGCGATCCGAAACCGGGGACTTCTTTTAAATATTGATGCATTCGTAAAAAGTATGTTTTCGCGCTGAGACGCAGGGACGCAGAGAAAATATATAATAATGTTAATCACTTACCTTTACGGGCTTTGTGGCTTTGTGTGAGTTTTTGACTTATTACGAGACCGTCAAATATTGAACCGGAAATTGATGATATCCCCGTCCTGCACCGTATACTCTTTTCCTTCCAGCCGCACCCGGCCCGTCCTTTTGGCCGCCTTGAAAC
>JAWLET010000216.1:0-4916 GCA_041685955.1 Desulfobacteraceae bacterium
CACCTGACTGGCCCGGTCCGGAAGATTGACGCCCTTCTTGGCGGCGGTGACATGGTCTCCGTCAAAATAGGCGCTCCGCTGCTCGAACTCGGTGAAATCCTCGATGGAACGCAGAGACCGTTTGGAGCCGTGAATCTGCTGGTTAAACATACCCCGCAGGCTCACTGTATCCAGACGGAAACGAGCCACGTGAGGTCGGGTGTCCGGATTCAGATGAAAGGCGCCGTTGGTGTGTCCGTTGGCGTGGCAGTCTAAGCAGCTGATCCCCAGACTAGGTTCATCCACCTTTCGGTCCGTGGTCTGGTTGAACTGTTGCTGGGGAAAAGGGGTGAGCAGGAGACGAAGGCCTTCCATCTGGACCGGGGTCAGGATGCCCTCCATAATATCGAAGTAGTTCTGGATGGAAAGGAGTTTCCCCTGGGACACGTCTCCCAGATCCGGTCTTGTGGTCAGATAGATGGGGGGCGGAAACTCCGGCAGGAAGTGTTTGGGCAGATCCATGCCCACGTCGAACCTTTCCAGCGACCGTTTTTCCAGTTTCATGATCTCCTTAATGTGGTCCTCGGGAATTACCTGTCCGCCGGTTTCGTGCTTGACATGAGGCAGGGGGAGAAAACCTTTCGGAAACAACCCCTTTTCCTTGATCATCTCGGGCGACATGGACGCCAGCTTCTCCCAGGTCATTCCCTGGGGCAGCTTGATCCGTACCCCTTTCTGGACCGGTTTCCTTCCGGCGGACATCATGACGTCTGATGCCCGGTCGCTCAGGTCGTACCGCTCTTCCAACAGTTTCTGCTGGCGCTCTGCGTACTTGGCTTTTTCCTTTATGTCCTTGGCCCGGATCGCATCATAGTCGCCGATGACCGGGATATAGGTTTCATGGATAGGGTCTACTCCGGGGGGTATGCCCATCTGCTTATTGGTGGGTTCCGCGGGGCACAGACCCCAGAGGAACAAGACGGCCATCGCAGCAGTGAGGACAAACATTCCATACTTTGGTGTCAAAACAGTCTTCATAGCCTCTCCTTTCTCTTCATTTGTGGGTGATTGGAATTACCGAGTGCCGAAAAGACACCCCTATATTTTCATCAAAACTCTACAAGTAAGAGATCTTCTGGAAAATGGGGTGAAGACGGTATATGGGGGTGCTGAAACCTGTATTGCGCCTGCAGAGACCGGAGGAAACTTCCGGGCCTGGTTTGAGCCCTGTAAGCCCCCTTTCAGAAAACCTTTCTTATCTGGAATTGAAGAACCCCGCAGGCCTGTTTAACAAGCGAGACGGGGAATGGGCTCGCTGAGCATTTTCATGTCTTGATATTCCGGGGCAATCCGATTATACTTGGTTTCAAAATCAAGGGTCCCGGGGATGCCGTAAAGGCCCAAACGGTGAATTCCTCCACTGGATTAGAGCAAAACAATAAAGTGGCCATTTAGACATCAGGCAGCAGTGAGCCATGCATTCAATGGAATCCATATTGAAACACTACGAGTTCACGGCCCAGGATGAGGCCCTGCTTCCACAACTGGCCGAGGCCATCCTTCCCATTCAAGACCGCTTCGGTGATGATTTTTACCGCTTTCTCCAGGCGGACGACTACACCGCCTCCTATTTTCGTACCAACGGCGCCATAAAAAAACGCAAGGAAACCATTAAACACTGGCTCAATGACATTCTGAGTTCCAAGTACGACAACCAGCTCCTGATGAAGCTGGTCCGCATCGGGAAAATCCACGTCAAGATCGGCCTGGAAGGCCACTACGTAAACGCGGCCATGGCCTTTATCCGACGATACCTTCAAAATCACCTCAGCCAAGTAGTGTCTGACCCCGCCAAACGGGGGTCCATGATGGAGACCCTGGACAAGATCCTGGACATCAGCCTGGACATCATGACCAGCTCCTATCGGGAAGCGGAACTGAAAAAGGTGTTTATCTCCCAGCGGGTAGAGTTCTGGATGGTCAAGTGGGCCGAAAGGCTGATGCATGGGCTGAACCTGATCCTTATGGTGGGGCTGGTGGCCATGGCCGTAGGGGTCACGGTTCTGCTGGCAACAGACATCTTCTACGCCCTGACCACCAGTCTGGAGAAAGGGGTGATCAAGGCCTTGGGGTCTCTTTTGATTCTCTGGATGATGATCGAGCTTCTCCACACCCAGGTGGAGCAAATCAGAGGGGGTAAATTTCACGTTCGGATTTTCGTGGATCTGGCCCTGGTGGCCTTTATCCGTAAGGTCTTTGTGGCCAGTATCGATGAAAAGGACGCCATCTCTTTCGGCCTATTGCTCGGCGGATTGCTCATTTTAGGTGTCATCTATTTTCTGATAGGGCGGTCTGAAAAACGGATTTTGTAGCTTTTTAGGGGGTTTTTAACAAGGACGCGAACGGATGATGCATGCCCGCATCAATCATAGAAACCAACAGAAAAAGTCGAGACACGCTTAGCGGCGGTCTGATTCCTTGTTAAACAGATCCACATACTCTCCATACCCCTCCGCTTTCAGTTCTTCTTTAGGAATAAATCGAAGGGCCGCGGAATTCATGCAGTATCGCAATCCCGTGGGCGGGGGCCCATCTTCAAACACATGACCCAAATGCGAATCCGCGTGTTTGCTTCTCACTTCCGTCCGCGTGGCAAACAGGCTGCGATCTTCTCGCGTTACCACATTTTCAGGTTCCAGGGGTCGGGTGAAGCTGGGCCAACCTGTACCCGATTTATACTTATCCGTGGAACTGAACAAAGGCTCTCCGGACACCACGTCTACGTAGATGCCCTCCTGCTGATTATCCCAGTATGGGTTGTCGAAGGGGGGCTCGGTACCGTTCTTCTGGGTCACCTCGTACTGAATATTTGTTAACCGTTCCCGAAGGGCCTCATCACTCGGCTGGGAGTAGGTTGCCGAATCAAATCCTTGTGGCGAATCCGGTTTTTCCTGTTCCCCCCACGCCTCTTTTAGAAATTGATCCCGTCCGGACTTCCATCGGTACAGTTTGTACCGGAGGGCATGGTTTTCATAATAATCCTGATGGTAGTCCTCGGCCCGATAGAATTCTGTGAGGGGAAGGATTTCGGTCACAATGGGTTTTGAAAATGGTCCTGAGCGCTCCAGTTCAGCCTTGGATTTTTCAACCACCCTTTTCTGCTCTTCATTATGATAAAATATGGCGGTTCGGTACTGTGAACCCCGGTCTACAAATTGCCCGCCCGGGTCCGTGGGATCCACATGCCGCCAAAAAATATCCAAGAGGGTCTCATAGGAGACTTTCCGGGGATCATATTTCACCTGAACCGCCTCCAAGTGACCGGTATTTCCAGCAGATACCTCTTCATAGCCGGGGTCGGCCTTATCTCCGCCGGTGTATCCGGAAATCACTTCCTTCACGCCTTCCACCTTCTCAAAATCCGCCTCCACACACCAGAAGCAGCCGCCCGCAAAGGTAGCCGTGTGAAGCCTTTCCTGCTGATCTTTCATAGAGCTGCTCTCCTTATTCCCCCGGGGTGTCCCCCAAGCCCACCCCGCATTCCAGGTCCACAAAACAATAAAAATGGCCAAAAGGCCCAGAAGCTTGGCTAATCTCATGACGTTGCCTTCCATCCCCTATCGGATGATTCATACCTCTATAAATCTGATCCGTCCGCAACGAAACGGGTGGAATCCTGTACTCTTCCCCCATATACACGGTATTTACCGCACATCTTCGCTTTTTACGTAAAAATTACAAACAAAAATTCCAATGCCCTTCGATCTTGGGGTGCTGACGGGTTTCCAACTCAGAAAGGAATAATTTTAGTCCGGACCGCGCTTACACCGCTGCGAGATCAGCCCTGGAAAGTACGCTTTCATGTACGGGCAAGGGACATCTATTAGGTTAGGTACCACAAAGGGGATCTTATTGTCCCCTCTATGGTACGGTCCCGGGAGGGGTTGGTTTGATGGTTCGTACGTTATTCACCTTGAATCTCGATTTTTTTGGTTTTTCCTTCTCCCGACTTGGGGAGGGTGATATTGAGGACACCGTTTTTGAATTCAGCCTCTACCTTATCGCTCTGGACTTCCTCCGGCAATCGGACAGAGCGCTGAAATGAACCGGCATACCGCTCCTGGCAATAATACTGACCCTCCTCTTCCTCTTTTTCTTCTTTTTTTTCGCCCCGAACCGTCAAAAGGTCTCCGGATACGCTCACATCAATGTCTTTGCTCTCCATGCCGGGCAGATCCATCTTGACCTTGACGGTCCCGTCTGTTTCGGAAACATCCATGGAAGGCATCCACGGGCCTTCGGCCCACGGTCCAGCAGGCAGGTCACCGAAAAAACGGTCAAACAGGGTATCCATTGCACTACGCAAAGTGGGTAAATCCTCTGTACGCGTCGCAGGGGCCGTCCATCTTCTTCTCGGTATCAGTTGCATTGTTCTACTCCTTTCTTTTAAATTGCCCCTCCCGGGATCAAAGGCGTTTTTCTAACAAGAAATTATGAACTCTGCAGTCCGAAGTTCTTGTAACGTATTAATATCATTAGATGCAGAAATTTCCCGACGTCATTCCGGCGAAAGCCGGAATCCAGCTTTGTTTCAATTAGGTTACGTATCCTGGATGCCGGTCGAAGATCCCGTACTTAGCGGAGATCAAGTCCGGCATGACGAGAGAACTTTGGACTCTCATTTCAAGTTATGAAGGAAGAAGGTTTTTGTAAATGAGGGATAGAGCGTAATCAGTATGGGGGATTTGGAGTAGACAGATATGAGGTTCCAGGGTTCAGAGGTTGAAAGGTTCACCCGCCTCTGGCGGGTTCAGAGGTTTCACGGCTTTCGGGGCCTTCATGGACTTTTCGTCTCATATAAAGGAGATGCTTTAAACATATACAGTTTTGCACCTATGGTAAATTCTTCTTTAGACGTTATAATGGATGTAAAATAT
>JAWLET010000217.1:0-4911 GCA_041685955.1 Desulfobacteraceae bacterium
CCTCGGCCAGGGCCTTGCGCAGGGGGATCATAAACAGGCTCAAAATATTGGTCACCGCCTCCAGTTCCAGCTTATAGACATCTGAGGGACCTCCGAGATAGGCAAACCCCACATGGGGATTGCTTAAAAGCTGGGACTGGGCCACCGCGGCCTGGGATACCCCCAGTTGCTGGTAGATGCCCTGGATGCGGCGATTGTTGGAAAGACCGATGGCCACGGCCTCATCCAGGGTCAACCCATCCTTCAACAGGGTCCGAATCCTCTTGGACCGCTCGGTTTTGGCCTCAGCGGATCGGGGCCACTCAAGCGTCTGACCGGTCCGGTCCTCAATGGATTCGTTCAATTGGGAAAAGGGTGCTTCCGGATCGGTGGTGGCGCACCCGGAGAGAAACGCGGCACTCATCGCCAGTACCCCTATGGGGATGAGGGCGTGCCTAATGGGCATGGGAGCCTCCGTTGGTCATTGCGTCCGCATCCTCAGCCTCATGCTCTGAAGCCATGGGGTGGCTTTGGTCTTCGGCCTTCATGGGGTCCGGTTTTTCAGGGAATTGAGGATGCGCGGGGAGCTGGTAGATGTAATCCGAGGCGATCCTGGAAGGGGAAGATCCGGCCCGGGGACTGGCCGGGTGGTCCTCAGGAATACTCAGGTCCACAGGCTGAACCGAGCATCCTGCGATGAATACACAGAGCCACAGGAGAGTAAACCACCGCATAATTAATGCCTTTCTCAAGTTAACAACGCCGGTTTACCAGCCATCCTATCAAAGAAGGGCTATTCGGGGAAAGGAAAAAAACAGGATTTAGGGTACGTTTACATACAATGAGACCTTGCATCAATTTATTCGCTGAGTATTTCCTCGGGCCATTTGTCCCTGACGTTTTCCTCATCCGTATAATAGGGAACCTTGGAAGATGCCTTTCTTTAGACTTCATCCATCTTAAAGGCCTTGAACAGGATCCCGTGGCGGACCATGTCGGCACCGTAATGGGTAGCCTCCACGATCTCCTGGTCCGTCCAACCCATTTCGCGCAGGGCGGAGACATCCGTGTCATCGATGGCTTCCGGTGTAGCTACGGCCTTGAGCACAAACAGCAGCAGTTGTTTTTCCTTGTCCTCCAGCGCGGCCGTGGACGGGTCCTTTTTGAGCTGTTCCAGTTGCTCATCACTGATGTCGCTCAGCATCTGCATAACACTGGTATTGAACATCACACAGTAGTTGTAGTGGTGTCGATGGGCCACCAGAAGACGGATGTGGGCCAGGAGGAGCGGGCTGAAACGGGGATGGTTGACATAGTACATGATGGATCTCAGCGTAATGGAGAGCAGTTCCGGGCTGGAACTAAGCATCTGAAGCGGTCTGGGCACCACCGGCGCCACCTTCATCATCTTGTCGTAGATCTCTTTGACCGGTCCGGTGGCCTCCTGGGGGTCAATGGTCTGGATTAAAGCCATTCTTTCTTCCTCCTTAAGATAGGGTCAATGGTTGAGCAGGACAATGGGTAAGTATTTAGAAAATAGCTCGAAATCTTTGTCCGTAGTGAATATTGAAAGCTGGTTTCTGCTTGCCATGGCACAGATTAGGAAATCAGTATTGGATCCTTGTATGCCTCTTGCGCGACAATGGTTAAAATACCCGGCCGCAGTAACATAATCTTCGGTAACAGCGGGAAGATCCGGAAAACTTTCAAGTTGTTTCTGGAGCTTTTTGAATTGAATCTCCTTACGAATACCGGACAAAATTTCCTGTCGAACGGGCCCAATCATTTGGACCCTGCGGTCGTGAATTAGGCGTTGAAGTTCCTGGACCGCGACATTCGGCGATTCAATGTCACGTCTCAAGGCCAGGGACCAAACACAGGTATCCACAATGACCTTCATACCTGTTGTCTCTGCTTTTTGTAATCATATTCCGGATCGTACTCTATTGTGCCGAACATGGAGAGAATCTTTTCCTGCTCTAAATACTGTACATAGTCAAGGAGTGCTTTGGAAACCGCGGCCTTCTTTGTTCTGTGACCGCCGAGCCTAACCGCCTTTTGGATGAGTTTGTCGTCTATCTGTAGTTTTGTCGCCATAACGATCACCTCCCTCTTATGAATCACACATCACTCTACACATAAGCATGTGTGATGTCAAGCGTTTTTCCCGATCTTATTGAATGCGGGCCCGGTGGAGCCTTAGGCTGTTGAGGACCACGGTGATGCTGCTGGTAGCCATGGCCAGGGCCGCCAGCATGGGGTGCAGGTGCCGTAGAATCCCGGGAAGGGATTCAAAGGGGTACAGGACTCCGGCGGCCACCGGGATCAGGGCCGCATTGTAGAAGAAGGCCCAGAACAGGTTCTGCTTGACCGTACGCATGGTGGCCCGGCTCAGTTGAACCGTCCGGGATACGCCGCGAAGGTCCCCGCTGGCCAGGATCACATCCCCGGTTTCAATGGCCACATCCGTGCCCGTGCCGATGGCGATTCCCACATCGGCCTGGGCCAGGGACGGCGCATCATTGATGCCGTCCCCCACCATGGCCACTTTCTCCCCTTGCGCTTGCAGGGTTTTGACCTTCCGGGATTTGTCTTCCGGACGAACCTCGGCCTCCACCGTCTCAATATTCACCTCTTGGGCAATGGCCTGGGCAGTCTGGGGGTTGTCGCCGGTGAGCATGACCACGTTCAGGCCCATCTGGTGAAGGGCGTCAATGGCCTCCCTGGACTCGGGTTTGACCGTATCGGCCAGGGCAATGAGGAATGCCGGTTGTTGGTCCACCACCATAACGATCACTGTTTTTCCCTGCTCCTGCAGGCGGCTCATGGCGGCTTCATGATCCTTGAGATCCACGTTCAGGGACAAAAACCAGGCCGGTTTTCCCAAAAGGACCTGCCTGCCGTCCACCCGGGCTCGGACCCCGGCCCCTCCGGTGGCCTGAAATTCCCGGGGCTCCAAGAGGGAGATATCTCTTGATTCAGCCGCCTTTACAATGGCCCGGCCCAGGGGATGCTCAGAGCCCCGCTCCACTGAGGCGGCCAATTTCAACAGCCCGGTCTCATCTTGATGGGCGCCCGGCAGTGGAACCATATCCACCACCTGGGGCCGGCCCTCGGTAATGGTACCGGTCTTGTCCAGGACGATGGTCTTGAGGCCGGCCGCCACCTCCAGGGCCTCGCTGTTTTTAAACAGCATCCCCCGTTCAGCGCCCAGGCCCGTGCCGGCCATGATGGCCGTGGGCGTGGCCAGTCCCAGGGCGCAGGGGCAGGCAATCACCAGCACGGCCACAAACCGGATCATGGCGGGCACAAAGTCCGACCCGACAATCCACCAGGTCCCAAAGGTGATCAGGGCGATGAGAATGACGCCGGGCACAAACACGGCCGCCACCCGGTCGGCCAGGGCCTGAATGGGGGCCTTGCTGCCCTGGGCGTCCTGGACCATGCGGATGATCCGGGCCAGGGCCGTGTCCCTGCCCACCCGGGTGGCCTCGAATTTGAGGCGGCCCACCTGATTGAGGGTGCCTCCGGCCACCTCATCTCCCGCAGTTTTGTCCACGGGAAGGGGTTCTCCGGTAAGCATGGATTCGTCCACGGCCGAATTCCCTTCCAGGACCCTGCCGTCCACCGGAATGCTTTCGCCGGGCCGGACCACCACCATATCACCCATGGCGACCTGGGAAATGGGCACTTCCTTTTCAATGCCCTCTTTGAGGATGGTGGCGGTTTTGGGCTTCAGCCCCATGAGTTTGCGGATGGCCCCGCCGGTGCGGCCCTTGGTTCGGGCCTCTAAGAGTTTCCCCAGTTTGATGAGGGTGATGATCACGGCCGCGGTCTCAAAATAGACATGTTGGCCTAAAATAGGGAAAAGGAGGATGCTTAGGGAGTAAAAATAGGCCACGGACGATCCCATGGCCACCAGCACATCCATGTTGGCGCTCTTGTTTTTGAGGCTCTTCCAGCCCCCGGTGTAGTAGTCCCATCCGGTATAAAACTGGACCGGGGTGGCCAGGGCCCAGAACAGCCAGTTCATCCACACCGCATGGCTCCAGGGACCCCACAGGGAGAAATCCCGTCCCATGCTCAGCACGAACAGGGGCAGGGTAAAGATCACGCCGATTAAAAATTTGCGGGTCTGATCCCTGATTTCCGCCCTGCGGGCCGCCAGTTCGGCATCCTCCCCTTCCTGAATATCGGCGGGGTGGACCGCCCCGTATCCGGCCGCCTCAATGGCTGCGACGATGTCATCCACTGAGGTGAGTGAGGGGATAAACTCCACCACTGCCTTTTCATTGGCAAAATTGACCGAAGCCGAAACCACCCCCCCCACCCTGCTTTGGAGGGCCCGTTCCACATTCATGGCACAGTTGACGCAACTCATGCCGGTTACCGGAATGTCCACCGTGGTGGTGGTCACCCCATAGCCGGCGTCCTGGATGGCAGTAACAAGGTCTCCTGCGGATACCGCCTCCGGATCAAAGGAGACCGCGGCCTGCTCGGATGCAAAGTTAACCCGGGCTTGATGGACCCCTGGCACCTTTCCCAGGGCCCTTTCGATGTTCATGGCACAGTTGGCGCAGGTCATGCCCGTGATCGGGAGGTGAACGGTCTCTTCCGCCATTTGTTTCCCTCTTCGGCTGCCCTATTTTGCAGCGGGGTAGTTTATCTGTTTCAAGGTCGTTTTGATGCTGTCCAAGGTGGCGGGCGCATCAAATTCCACGCGAATCTCTTTGCTGTTGGAATCGCCTTCCACCTTGTGCACCCCTTTGGTTTCATCCAAGGCCTTTTGAATGGCCATGACACAATGCCCGCATGAGATGTTGGGAACAGATAATGTCGCAGTTTCCATGATGTTACACTCCTTTCGAGACCTTTGTATGGGGTTTATGGTTAAAATATAACGATTTCAGCCCATTATGTAGCCGTCCTGTG
>JAWLET010000218.1:0-4911 GCA_041685955.1 Desulfobacteraceae bacterium
TTCGTAGGGTCGATAACCTTATCGACCATTTTTCGTAGGGTCAATAAACCACCCGTATCGCCAGCGGGATCATAGCGGACAAGCATTATCGGCCCATGTGTAGGGCCTCTGTTACCTCGCAAGCGAAAGCACGATGGGAACGTATCTTCGATCTACAGCCCATCAAGTGGTCAGTTTTCGGTAGATTTCCGGTATTTTCAGCGGTAATTTGGCCAGATCGTCAATAAATACATAGCTGGCATGCCCGTACATATGAGAAAGATAGCTGTGCTCCGCCTTGTCAATGGTGATGCAAAACGGATGAATCCCCTGCTTTTTGGCCTCCAGGAGGGCCTGCCGGGTATCTTCAATCCCATACTCCCCGTTGTAGGCATCATAGTCATCCGGCTTGCCGTCGCTCAACGTTAAGAGCAATTTGGATCGGGCATCGATTTCCCCCAACATTTCTGTCAATCGACGGATGGGTGGACCCATTCGAGTGTATTCGCGGGCTCGGATCCCGGCGATTCGCCTTTTGATCCGATCTCCATAAGGCTCATCAAACCCCTTAATGCGATAGAGTTCACACCGTTTACGTGTCTGACCGGAGAACCCATAAATGGCGAATCGGTCTTCTATCTGCTGCATGGCCTCGCACAAGATAAGGAGGGCCATACGCTCGGTCTCATTAATCCAGCCGCTGGTGGAACCGCTCAGGTCGATAAGAAAGACCGTGGCAATGTTCCGCTGCTCACGGCTCAGGCGGACAAAAACCCGTTCCGTTGGGGTGAAACCTGCCTTCATATCCGAGAGGGCTTCCACCGCAGCATCCAGGTCCACTTCCTCTCCCTCCTTTTGTCTGCGGAGCAGGGTCTGATCCTGGCGAATGCACTCAAAACGGCGCTTAATCTGTTGGGCCATACCCCCAAAGCGGGCCATGGTTTGTTCTACAAAGCCCAATTCGCCTTCTTCTGCATCGGCTTCTCGCAGCAATGCCCATCGTTTTCGATACCCTTGACGCCGGTAATCCCATTCATCCAGCACACGCACCCCTTCTGCATGCTCGGAAAGAAAATAACCGGTCCCCTCCGGCGCCTGACAAAGGGAGTGGAAATAATGTCCGGTCATGTCGTCGGCCACCGTCAGGTACGTACTCGGTATGGAGCCCAGATCCTCGTAAATTTCCTGTATAATCTTCTGCATGGCCTCAGGAACAGGAACGGGAAGATCGTTGACCATTAGGTGTTCCGGTATTTCTTGTCTTTGGGGCCGGCCCCCGGGGCCGGCCTCTTCATCCAATGCCTCGGGAAGTTCTATTCGGATATCTTCAGGTTCCGGCAGGTCCTCTATCAGTTTGGCCAATTCCTTTTGAAAATCGAGGCGCCGGGATTCACGACGACACTGAAGTCCGGCCTCGGCTGCTTCAGGGTTTAACACACCCATATAAGGGACCGGTTCCACCGGGTGGTACGGTTCTGCGTTGTTGGGCATATGGGTGTAGGCCTCTTGGGTAATTCGGGCGATGTCCGCCGTATACAGGGTCATGTCTCGAGCGGTTGACATAACCTTGAGCAGGTCGTCTCCTCCGGGGAAGGACATTCCCGAAAGATACCAGTGTATGAGGGCATCCATCCTGCCGGTCTTTCCGCGGTGGTCTGAATAGCGTTTTCTTTTGCGAGCCAATTCCGGTTTGAGAACAAGGAGTCTCTTTAAAAGACCGGGCAGATGGTGCCCGATCCAGGATTCTATCCGCAAGGTGTCCGCCAATAAAAAAAGGTCCCTGGCCAGATCCGGCTCGGGAAAACGGTGAAAGAATCGGGAAAGACCGGACTGGAATTTGCAGGATTCTCGGGAGCCCTCTGAGCAGGTAGGGGAAAGAAAAAACGCTTTATCATCCAAACGATAGGTCTTCAGTTTGAGCTGAGCCACTTTGTGGGTAATCAAAAGCTTATATAAGAGAAAATTTTGGCTCCGATCCGAGAGCAGGGAGAGGGATTCCGGAACAAAGATGGTCTGCCCGTCTGTGTAGGATTCGGATTCTGTCTCCAAACTGATGGTTTCGGCCCCCAGTCCGCAGATGAAATTTTGAAGGATCCCCGAAACCGTTTCAAAAGCGACTGCATGTTGCTGGAATTGAACGGCCGGATGATCCTTGTATTCCACAATGAATGCCCGTGCCGGATTAAGTCCCTGGGCATCATAGATATTTAGACATGCCTGGACCCATTGTTGCAGTCCCCGGGGTTGAAGGGACCTAAGAATTTCCGGGGCCTCCAGTAAAAAGTGAAATCCCAGTTCAGGCTTAATAGATGCCAGGGTTCTGGCGCTCTCTAACATGAGATTGGCGGTTTCGAATGGGGCTTTGTCCAGGGCACGGGTAAGTCCGGCCTCTTTGAGGTCTTCTTCAAAATAGAGGCCCCGGCCCGTATAAAGCGTACCGGGGAAAAGTGCGAGAACCTCAGCTTCCCACGGACTTTGTTTATATGTCTGCGTGCTCAACTCTCGATCGCCTCCACTCATTAGAATGTGCCCATCCACAAATCAGTTTTGGGCACTAATGCGGTTTCCGGTCCAGAAATCGGCAATTTTTCGCAAGGTTAAGGAAAACAAGGAGTTACGCGGAGGCGTACGATAGTACGTCGCACAAGAAACTCTGCAGTTTGACGCCAAGATTGCGGAAAAGGGCCATTTATGGATGGAAACTAGAATACGGCCGCGACCATTTCTTCTATGGAGCGCTGCATTTCCTTTTCATCGCTCAGGGTATTTACAATGGCCGCCTGGCATGCCTCTTCCGCGTCGATCCCGGATCGGATGAGCCGGGCAGCATGAATCAAAAGACGCGTACTGGCTCCCTCGTCAAGCCCCCGTTCCTCCAGATTCCGTGTCATGCCACCCAGTTTCACCAGCCGGGCGGCGAGTTCTCTGTCCACTTTTGCCTCTCCACATACAATGTCGGTCTCTTTTTCCTCGTCCGGGTATTGAAAGTCAATGGTGACAAACCGCTGCCTGGTACTCGGCTTAAGGTCTTTCATGACACTCTGGTACCCAGGATTATAGGAGATCACCAGCATAAACTCGGGCGGTGCGGACAACACCTCCCCGCGCTTTTCAATGGGAAGAATGCGGCGATCGTCCGTCAACGGATGGATCACCACCGTGGTATCTTTTCGGGCCTCCACGATTTCGTCTAAGTAGCAGATGCCGCCCGCCTTGACCGCACGCGTCAGGGCGCCGTCCATCCATACGGTTTCTCCGCCTTTAATTAAATAGCGCCCGACCAGGTCGCCCGATGTGAGGTCATCGTGACAGGCCACTGTAATCAGGGGAAGTCCGAGCCGCCAGGCCATGTGCTCCATAAACCGCGTCTTTCCACAGCCGGTAGGCCCCTTGAGCAGGACCGGAAGCTGATTCCGATGGGCCTGTGTGAATATTTCCACCTCGTTGGCAATGGGCAAATAATAAGGGGCTTCCATCAAGGTGAAAGCCTCAATGGGTTTCGTAGAGATTGACATATTTCTATTAACCACCTGTATGAAAATGGGTTTTTCAACCAAATATTGGCAATAGTATGCGCAGCCAACAGGCTGCGGATGATTTAAGTCAATTTCATGTATCCTTATTAAAATAAGCCGTTGAATTCTATTTTCAAGGAGATGCGCGAAGGAGGCTTTTAAAATGAGAGACTGGTATGTTTAATGGCACCGGTTCGTTCCTTAATTTCATATACAGTATTTTTTGATTATAAATACATGATTAAGGTCATATACACCGGCGAGGGGGTGGTTTATCGTCTTTAGCCATGATGGGACTTCAAATCGTAACGGCTTTAGTGATCGCCCTGTTGATGACCCTGTTTTGTTTACTGGTCCATGGGAGGCAGGGGCGAAAGGGCGGCTTGGTGTGGCATTTTTTGGTCATTTTCCTGGCCACCTGGGCCGGGGGCATCTGGCTTCGCCCTTTCGGGCCTTCGCTCTGGGGGATCCACTGGTTGAATTTTCTGATGGTCGGCATTGTGGTCACTCTCATTATTGAAGTTTATGGATCGCATCGCGTCCCCAAGGGGCGCCACGAAACCCTGGACCTGCTGGAAAACATGGGGCGGGAAAAAGAGATGGAGGAAGTGGCCTATGTCACCCTTACCGTATTTTTGTGGGTCTTGGTGGCTGTCTTGGCAGGTTTGATCCTGATTCGATATCTATTTGGTCCCTTGTAAGCGGATGGATAACCGGTCGATGAGAGGTTGATCGGTTCCATGGAAGGAGAAAAGATCATGCACAAAGAAGCCATGCTTTATGAGTCGCTGGAAGACAACGCGGTACACTGCTTTTTGTGTAACCACCACTGCCGCATTAAGGAAGGGGAAGTGGGGTTCTGCCGGGTCAGGAAGAATATGGAGGGGAAATTGTATACCCTGGCCTATGGGAAAACAGTGGCGGCCAACAGCGATCCCATCGAAAAGAAGCCCCTTTACCACTTTCTGCCCGGCACCTTAAGTTTCTCCATCGCCACCATGGGGTGCAATTTTCATTGCGGTTTCTGCCAGAACTGGCAAATTTCTCAGATCGAAGAAGAAAGTATGCCGGAGCTTCCCGGTCGGCCCCTTTCTCCAGAACAAATCGTGGAAGAGGCCCAAAAAGCAGGCTGCAGGAGCATCGCCTATACCTATACCGAACCCACCATTTTTTTTGAATATGCATACGATACCGCAAAAATTGCCAAAGAAGCAGGACTTGCCAATATCTTTGTAACCAACGGGTTTATGACCAAAGAGGCCCTGGAAACCATTTCCGGGTATCTCGATGCAGCCAATGTGGATCTTAAATCCTTTAATAACGAATTTTACAAAACAGTGTGTCAGGGCAGGCTCAAACCGGTGCTCAATTCCATCCGCACCATGAAGGATATGGGCATCTGGGTAGAGGTCACCAC
>JAWLET010000219.1:0-4875 GCA_041685955.1 Desulfobacteraceae bacterium
GGGCCGCCCGCCTCCCCATGAGTTTGGCATTGATGTCCTCGGCAAACTGATTCACCGTGGGGATCACCCCGTCCATGCCCTTGGACTGGTCATATGCGGTGACCCGTTCTTCGGACTTGTCCACATCCAGGATCTTGGCATCGATGCTGACGCTGTCACCGAACACGGTCAGACTTCCCAGGATCACATAGTCTGCCTCCAGTTCTTTCCCAATCTCAAGGGCTTCGGCCTTATTCAGAGAACCCGAATGCGCACCCAGGGCCTGGGCTGTTCGGTCCTTTTCAATGATCTTCACCTTCCCTTTCCAGGCCAGTCTGGAGGCGAGCATGTCCATGATACCGTTCTGCAGATAGGCAAGATCCCGATCCGCATTCATGGTAAAGGGGAGAATGGCCACCTTTTTGGGCGTCTCAATGGCGGATCTTGCCGGGCTGGAACCCATGGCCGTCATCAAAAGCGTCAACAGAAGGGGTAAAAGGATCGATGTTTTTATTTTCATGATTCTCCTTATTTCTAACCGTTCAAGGGTATGGGGGTTGTTTATCTAAAAAAACGGGATGATCCGGCAGGAGAAAACAAAGGAACTGTTCTATCCCCGCAGAATCCCCTGGAACTGGCCCGTTCGGTCGGTCTTATCCCCCACCTTGGTCCCGCAGTAGCGGCAACGGTATTCATACCGGTCGCCGTCCGGGAGGACCAGGAGGAGAAATTTGTTGACCGGGACTGCCCGGGCGCATTTCGGGCAGTACAGTTCGGTGGCTTCCAGGTCACGGAAATCTTCCTGGCTTTGGTGAGTGTTCGCGCCGCCGGGTGATGTGTCGTTATTGTTATAAAAGGTGCGATCCATGGATAAAACCCTTACATTTGAGCAGAAAATTGTGGTAGTATTGATTTGGCATTACATTCAATTCGATATATAATAATAACGCCTATGCGTGAAAGCAAGGGGTTTTACAGTGTGAACGTGAAAACCCATCTGCGGCATGAAAGAGGAAAAGGAGGATTCCATGAAGGTCAAACACATCGATCACGTAGGGATTGCGGTCAAAGCGCTGGATCAGGCGGGCAGGTTCTATACGGATGTTCTGGGGCTTAAGATTGAGGAAGTGGAAACTGTAGCGGATCAGAAGGTGAATGTGGCATTCATCCCTATTACCGACAGCGAGGTCGAACTGCTGGAATCCACCGAACCTGACGGACCCATTGCCAAGTATATTGCCTCCCGGGGCGAAGGGATACAACATATCGCCTTTCGTGTGGAAGATATCGATGCAGCCATTGAAGAGTTGAAGACAAAAGGCGTGCGCCTCATCGATGACAAGGCCCGGAAGGGGGCCGGGGGGGCAAAAATTGCCTTTATCCATCCAAAGGAGACCAATGGTGTTCTGGTGGAGATCTGCGAACGCGACTGATATATGAAAGGGAAGTGCAGTTAAAACCGGTAAGTGATCAAACCATGGGAGGTGTCATAAGGGGAGACACTGACCTGGACCCGGTCTCCGACCATGACTTTAATCCGATGTTTTTTCATTCTTCCGGAAAGCACGCCCTGAACCACGATATCGTTGTCGCACGCTATTTCCATGGTGCCGCCACCCAGAACCTTGGTGACCTTTCCCTCTAACTGAATTAAATCGTTGCGGCTCAAGATACTCCTTTCATAGGGTTTTACCCCACGGTAAAAAATTGGCTTAGCATACCATGTTGAGCCCTGATGTCAATTAAATGTGTCCGATTTTTGTATGAAGACATGACCATAGCCAAGCCGTACCAGACATTTCGATCCTTTACCCTGACGGGTAAAACAATTTCCCCCACCAGGACTGATTTGATTGTGGAGACCCCTCTCGAGATCGTCATCAATGGGCAGAGCCATATTCTGATTATGTGCACTCCGGAAATGATCCGGGAACTGGTGGTGGGATTTCTGTTTACAGAAGGCCTGATCAACCGGGCGGGGAAGATAGAGGATCTGACCATCTTCAGGCATCGCAGAGACGACGGAGAAGTGATCGTTGAGGCGAATCTTAAAATTCATGATACATCTCCATCCTCGTATCAAAGCAGCAGAAAACGGGTTTCATACTCAAGCTGCGGGATCTGTGGGACCGAGAACTATTATAAGCTGAAACAGGGGCTGGGCCGGGTAAAGAGCCGGCGCCGGTTCTCCATGGATCTTTTGATAGAGGTGTCGCGTCACTTGAAGCGGTTTCAACCCCTCTATACACGGACCGGGGGATCGCATGCGGCCTTCCTTTTTGATGCTGAGGGAAACGCGGTTGAGCACTGCGAAGATATGGGCCGACACAATGCAGTGGACAAGGTCGTTGGTTCAGTCCTCTTAAAACAAATTTCCACTCAGGACAAGGTCCTGATCTCCAGTGGTCGGGCCAGCCTGGAGATGATCTTAAAGACCGCACGCGCCGGTTTTCCGCTTTTCGTGGCCATGTCCAGGCCTACTTCGCGGGCGGTGGAGGCCGCGAAATACTACAATATCACCCTGGTGGATTTAGCCAAGGATTCCAACCGTATACACAGTCATGTCCGTCGAATCAAAGGATTTTGAGCCCATCTCCCTGTCCCCGGTAACCACAGTGGCCGGGGTGGTCCTTGCCGGGGGCAGAAGCAGCCGATACGGCGCCAACAAGGCGTTCGTAAAAGTGGGGGGCACCCCGTTGATTGAAAGAACCCTTGCGGTAATGAAATCCGTGTTTCAACGGGTGGTCCTGATCACCAATACCCCCTCGGCCTACACCCATTTGGATCTCCCCATGTATCAGGATCTTATCAAGGGACTGGGACCGGTGGGAGGGATATTCACCGGCCTGAGCGTGATTCCGGAGAAGACGGGTTTTTTTGTGGCCTGTGATATGCCCTTTCTCAATCCGGCATTGATTCGGTACATGCTCAGTCTTCAAGGGGATGTGGATGTGGTGGTTCCCCGCATCGATGGAAAGATCGAAGCCCTTCATGCGCTGTATGCCCGACGGTGCCTTTCCGAGATCGAAAAATTGATCCATTCCGGCATTTTTCAGGTCTTCCGGTTTTTTCCCGAAGTCTCTGTGCGGTACGTAAGCGGGGACGAAGTCCGGAAATTTGATCCTCACCTGACCTCTTTTTTCAACATCAACCGGCCGGAGGAATTGGACAAGTTAAACAGACCCCGGAATCCGATTCCGGCTCCTTGAGCAGAAAACCCCTGAAACCTTCCCTCCCTACCCGATGGTCAGTTTCATCTCCTTTACCGCCACCTCTGTCCCCAGCTGCTGGCAGAGGGCCTTGATCTCCTGCTTTTTTTCTGTGCGGTTTTGCTTGAAAGAGACAATAATTTCACTGACATCCTGCTGTCTCAGAATTTTCTCCAGGTCTTTGACCCCTCCGAAGACCGGGTATCCCAGGACTTTCCGTTTTTGTTTGGACGGAGAATCATCCATGAACCCGGCCACGGCCATCCCCAGTTCGGCGTTGGTCTCTATCTCCCTGACCACCATCTGCCCGCCCAGACCCGCGCCGTACACGAGGACCGGTCTCCCGTCCGGATTTCCTCTTCGGATGCCTTCGTCGAGAAGGCGGAAGGAGAGCCGGGACAGGGACACCAGAATAAGCATCAGGCCCCAGTAGATCACAAATACGGCCCGGGAAAAGCTGTAAAACCGATAGACAAACAGCAGGATCAGGATGGGGATAACGGTTCCTGCGGTGATTGCCTTTCCGTAGCCGATCAAGTCCCGGACCCCGGTATTTTCCCACACCCCGCGATAGACGCCGAAGAAAAAAAAGGCCATGATCTGACAGGCGATGACGATGGGCAGCGAGTTTAAAAAGAAGGCGAAATTGGGACCGATCTCCCCTTCGAACCGAAGGAGATACGCCGTATAATAGGCCACTGTAATGAGCACCAGATCCAGGAAGACCTCGAAAAGCCTTCTTTGGAAGGTGATTTCCACCAATATGGGGGTGATTCCCCTGGTCGGTTTATCGGTAAATATGGATTTCTCCGAATACACCTTTACCTTTGCCAGGTATATCCAGAAGAAGAGGATGAAGAGGAGGTAAACCACGATGATGACCAGGCTGGTGCCGAGACTCAAGCGGTTCAGGGCCAGGGCCATCAGACCGGATGCCACGGAAAATGCATAGAGCAACATCACGGCCTTCTTTTCGGAAAAGCCGATGGCCACCATGCGGTGGGAGGAATGGTCCCGCCCCCCCTGGGATATGGGTCGTCGAAAAAGCTTCCGCATGAGGCTCACAAAACCGGTATCCAGTATGGGGATAAACAGAATGAGTACCGGAATGGCGATCACCGAAAGCAGGTGAAGAAAGCCCCTGCCTTTGGCCTGGTCAGGGCTCCCTGATACGGTCAGACAGGCCAGCACAAATCCGATGAAAAGACTCCCCGCATCCCCCATGAAGATGGAAGCCGGATGGAAATTGTATACCAGAAATCCCAGCAGGGCGCCGAGATAGCCGCTGGTGAGAAGGAGCAGGGGTTGAGAAAAGTCGGCGGAGTGTGGATTTAAGTAGAGATATAAAAAAAGAAAGCCGCCGGCGATGAAGGCGACGCCGCCGGAAAGTCCGTCCATATTGTCGAGCAGGTTGAAGGCGTTGGTGATACCGATAATCCATAAGATGGACAAACACAGGTTTACGGTTGCAGATTCGGTCCAGTGGAGTCGGAATCCGAAAAAAATCAGCACAGCGGTGATGGCGATCAGTCCCGCCAGCTTGTGTTGGGGGACCATATGGAAGAGGTCGTCCGCAAGGCCCAGGGCCAAGACGCCCGCAGAACACAGGAACATGGCCATGAAGGGTGTGCCCGCGAGGGTCCACCCGGTAAGCCCGGCAGCAAGCACCCATGCCACGGCCGTGGAC
>JAWLET010000019.1:0-8011 GCA_041685955.1 Desulfobacteraceae bacterium
TTTCATGGACTTGTAGCTCTTGTGGGTCAGGGGCCAGAACAAGATCTTGACCAGGATGGTAAGCAATATAATGGAAAGGCCGTAATTGTGAATATACTGTTCGAAAAAACGGAGCAGATAGAGAAGGGGTTTGGCGATAATGTCTGTCCAGCCGAAATTGATAGCCTTATCCAGTCCCTGGCCAAAATCTTTCATGATCCCCAAATCCCTGGGCCCCAGGTAAAGCTGGTAATGAGACGTCGCCTGCTCACCGGGGCGGAGGGCCGTGGCCGGCGGCAGGTAGCGTCCCTCCACGATGCCTTCAGGGGACATCCGGCCGGTGATGACTCCCTTTGCAGGTACCTCCGGCACGAGGGCGGAAATGAAATAATTGTCTTCATAGGCGATCCACCCCACCTTACCATCCAGCCGCTTTTGCTCTCCTGGATCCTCAACCTCCACTTCTTCCAGTTCGCCATTGAGGAGTGCAGCAAGACCTGCATAAGCATAATACCCCCCCTTATCATCGGGAGGCCTGGCATTCACTGCGGCCTTGAATACGCCTTCCACACGATTCTCCGAGCGGTTGGCTACATCCAGATTGAGATCGATTCTGTACTGATTCGGATAAAACCGAAAGGTTTTGTGAATGGTCAGCCCTTCCCGGGTGGTGGCGGTGAACGACACATCCCTCGGCGCGGATTGAGGCGATAAGGTTATGCTGCTTTCCTCCACCTGAAATGTCTGCACGGGATCATTGCCTGAGGTGTGCCTGTGAAACTCTACCCCCAGGAAATTTCCATTGTCAGGATTAACAGTGACCAACTCGATCAGCGGTGAATCGGGCCGGGTGGTCTGGCGGTATTTTTTCAGTTTGAAGCTGCGGACGGCAGGTCCCACATTGCTGAAGGTGGCCTTGTATAAAGGGGTATCGATTTCAATCAATTTTTCATCGGTCTGTGGGCTCACCGGGGATCGGGGTTGCTCCGGGGCCGGTTCAGCAGGTGGGGGGGAGGCGGGCTTTGAAGCGGCCGGGGCCTCTGAAACCTCTTCAGGGGGTTTTTGTGCTGGGCTCTCCGCTTTTTGTTTGTCCGGGGTGGAATCTGGTTCGGGTCCGAAAAAGAGGGACCATCCTACAAGTATGACAAAGGATAACGCAAAGGCCAGTATTGTTCTTTTGTCCATATAGATGACTGCCTGATGTAATTAGGATAAAGGATTCATATGGATGAATGTCCGTACCACTCTCGGTTTGAAGCCATGAAAATGGATCAGGAGGATGCTGCGCCTTCCTCATACGAGCGGATCGTAGCCGCCCGGATGAAAGGGGTGGCATTTGAGGAGCCTGACCAGGGCCAGGTATCCCCCTTTGAATACCCCGTATTTTTTAAAGGCGTGGCGGGCATAGGTGGAGCAGGTGGGATAAAAACGACAGGAAGGAGACCAAAAAGGGGAAAGGAATCGCTGATATACAGCTATGAATAAAATAGGTATATACCTGAATTTATAAATTAAACTTCGTCTTAAAGACGATCGGTCCAAGTTCCTCTTCGATTCTCCGGAGATCAAAGTAGCTGGCATCTTTCTTTGCGATGATGACGATATCGTATCCTTTGGGGAAATCTGCCTTGTTCAGCCTGAAAAATTCTCGGATTAAACGTTTGATCCTGTTTCTTCTGACGGCATTTCCCACCCGTTTGCCAGCGGTTATTCCCAACCTCGTAATGCCCGACTCGTTCCTCTTTGTGACCACGATAAAGTGTCTCGTGTGATAACGCGTTCCGGATCGATTTAGATTGACAAAATCCGGGCGATCCAATAATCTTTCCTTTTTTGAAAAAGAAAAGGGCCCCATGGTAGACTCAGCAAGGTACGCCGAATTCGTGGGGTATGTTAAACAGCTAACCGTTTTCGTCCTTTGGCCCTTCTTCTCTTTAATATACGTATGCCACCCTTTGTTTGCATCCTGGCCCTAAAGCCGTGGTTTCGTGCTTTTTTAATGTTGCTGGGTTGATAAGTCCTTTTCATGATGATAACGTCCTCTGGTTGAATTTTGTGTAAACAATAATATAAACACATGGAATAACGCTTGTCAAGGCAAATTAAATCTGTCTATTTTGTAATTGATAATTTGAATCTGTTCATATATTTAAGGAAAATTAATTTTTCAACGGATAAGGAAGGAGAATGTGATGCTTTTTGATCCTGTTCTGGGATTGTTTTCCAATGATCTCGCCATAGACCTGGGGACAGCCAACACGCTGGTGTATATGAAGAGCAAGGGGATTGTCCTCATGGAACCCTCGGTGGTGGCGGTGAGAGCAGACGGAAGGGGCGGCAATAAGGTCCTGTCGGTTGGAAAAGATGCCAAGATGATGCTGGGTCGAACCCCCGGAAATATTGTGGCCATTCGCCCCATGAAGGACGGGGTGATCGCAGATTTCGAGATTACAGAGGCCATGCTCAGGCATTTCATCAGAAAGGTTCATAACCGAAGGACGCTGGTGAGACCCCGTATTATCATCTGTGTACCCAGCGGGATCACCCAGGTGGAAAAACGGGCAGTGCGGGAGTCTGCAGAGTCCGCCGGTGCCAGAGAGGTCTATCTCATAGAAGAGCCCATGGCGGCCGCCATCGGTGCCGGACTCCCCATTACCGAGCCCGTCAGCAATATGGTGGTGGACATCGGCGGAGGGACCACGGAGGTGGCGGTGATTTCCCTGGCCGGGATTGTCTACAGCAAGTCGGTCAGGGTGGGCGGGGACAAGATGGATGAAGCCATTTTGCAGCATATCAAACGCAAATACAATCTCCTGATAGGCATCGGAACAGCAGAGACCATCAAGACCAGTGTCGGAAACGCTTACCCCACGGATCAGGTGGATACCCTCGAGGTCAAAGGCCGGGATTTGGTCACCGGGATTCCAAAGATTTTGACCATCGATTCAGACGAGGTGAGACAGGCCATTTCCGAACAGGTGGAGACCATCGTGGAGGTGGTTCGTATCGCCCTGGAACAGACCCCTCCTGAGCTGGCGGCCGACATTGTGGATACCGGTATTGTCCTGGCCGGGGGCGGATCTCTACTCAAGAACCTGGATGTCCTGCTCAGAGAAGAGACCAAGCTTCCCATAACCGTCACAGAAGATCCTTTGTCCACGGTGGTCCTGGGTTCAGGAAAGGCCCTTGACAACATTGATATACTCAAAGAGGTTACCATTAAATAGCCATAAAGAAACGATTGCCCGGTCGAGGCTTTGGTTTCGGGAGAAAACAGCCGTCGCACAAGGGCATCAGGTTATTTACCCCGCTTTCTCCGAGAAACGTCATTAGGGTTAGGCCGGAGCTCAGTTCAATCATTGAAAGGTGAAAAACGATTTCGAACCATCTGGATATGGATTATTTTTGCTGGATTTGTGCTTTTTTCGCTTTCCACAAATTCGGGTGTAACGCCCCAGTGGAACCCTGCCGAACAACTGATCATCGACATTACGGCGCCCTTTCAGAAATTCACTAAAAAAACCATCAATGGGATTGAAAGATTCTGGCTCGACTACTTTTACCTGGTGGATGTCCGGCAGGAAAACAGGCGGTTGAGGCAGCAAATCGATATATACAGGATGGAAAACAGCCGGTACAGGGAGTCGCTGGCCACCCATGAAAGGCTGCAGGCGCTTTTGAAGTTCAAACAGCGAATCGATGAGCCGGCCGTGGCGGCCCAGGTCATTGCCCTGGATCCCACAGGCTGGTTCCGGTCCGTGATTATCGATAAGGGAAAACGGGCCGATTTGAAATGGGATATGCCGGTGGTGAATGCGTCAGGGGTTGTGGGGAGAATCGTGTCGGTCTCAGCCCATTATGCAAAGGTATTGCTCATTATCGATCAGAACAGTGCTGTAGACTGCCTGGTCCAGCGGACCCGGGACAGGGGCATGGTAAGGGGTCGTTCCACAGAGGTGTGTGAGATGGATTATGTGGTAAAGTCCGCTGAGGTCGCTGAGGGAGATCTGGTGGTGACCTCGGGCCTGGGAGGCGTTTTTCCCAAAGGGCTGCCGGTGGGCACGATATCTGATGTGTCCAAGCAGCCCGGAGAACTGTTCAAGCACGTGCAAGTTGCCCCTTGTGTGGATTTTTCCAAGCTGGAAGAGGTGCTGGTGATTTTAAAAAGGGACGAACACACCTGGTTTCCCCGTGAGGAGAAGGGTAGATAGTGGTGGTTAAGTCTTCACAAGACAGACAGGTGGCCTTCTATATTATTTCCTGGTTGTTGGGCGGGCTTTTTACCGTGTTGAAGGGCGTCTGGATAGGCTCGGGGGCGGCACAGTTCCTTGATGTAAATTTTCTGGTCATCCTATCGGCCTATCTTTTTCTGGTTTACGGCAGCACCGCATCGTGTGGATTTGCGGTAGGGCAAGGGGTTTTGATTGATATTTTCTCCGGTGGATTGAATGGCCTTTTTACAGCTGTTTATTTCGGTGTATTTGTGGCGATTTATGTGACTTCTATGTTTTTTAATCTTCAGGATGTAAGAAGTCGCATTATTATTGTATCATTTTCTGTATTTATAAAAAATCTTTTTATTATTTTAATGCTTATGCTTTTTTCTCAACATGTTATTTTTTCAACCGCTTATCTATTGGTGTCAGGAATTTCCGTGGTCATCAGCGGTCTGATTGCCCCCCTTGTTTTCAAATTATGTGATCAACTGAGATCTATTCTCCAGCCCGAAGATCGTTACTCTTCCTCAGAGGCATTGTAAATGGCCTTGAAAAGATCCAATTTCGATCCACTTTCCGTGAATGTCCTCGGCAGGCAGGTAAGGATCGCCGCATTTTGTATACTGGTGGCATTCGGAATTCTCATCATGCGTCTGTGGTATCTCCAGATTGTAAATGGATCCACATATCGTTCCAGATCTGAATATAATCGCATTCGCTTAGAGGATGTTGCCCCTTTCCGGGGGGTGATCTTTGACAGAAACGGCGAAACCCTGGTGAAGAATCGGCCCTCCTATAACCTGTATGTGATCCCGGAGGAAGTACAGGACAAGACCCTGTTGTTAAAACGGCTGGAAATCCTGGGCGGTATTGATCCGAAGATGGCCGAGAAACGACTAAAAGTCGGGGCCAAAAAATATCCCTTCAAGCCGGTTTGTCTCAAAACCGATATTTCCCGTGACCGACTGGCCAGGATTGAGAGCCATCTATATGACCTGGCCGGTGTTATGATCAAGGTAAAACCGCAGCGGCACTATTGCTATGGAGGACTTGCATCTCATCTTCTGGGTCATTTGGGAGAGATCAATGAAGCTCAGTTGAAAAGCGGGCGTTTTACGGATAATAAGGCCGGGGATTTGATCGGGAAAACCGGGATTGAATGGAAGTGGCAGTCCGAACTGCATGGAAAACGGGGGGGCAAGCAGGTCGAGGTGGATGCTTCCGGACGAAGAATCCGGTTGATTTCCCGAAAACCTTCCGTGTCCGGTTTGGATATCGCCCTGACCATTGATAAAGATCTGCAGTTTCAGGCCGAAAAGGCCCTCAGTGGTGAACACGGGGCAATCGTGGCCATGGATCCCATGACCGGGGAGGTGCTGGCCCTGGCAAGCAACCCTTCCTATGACCCCAATTTGTTTATCAAGGGAATGGACAAAGCCACCTGGCGGCATCTGTCCCTCTCCGGAGCCCATCCTCTCCAGAACCGGGCCTTGACCGGCCAGTATCCGCCGGGGTCCGTGTTTAAGATTGTGATGGCTCTGGCAGGGCTGGAGGAAGGGGTGATGACACCGGAAGATGAATTCTACTGTGGAGGCGCCTTTTTCCTGGGTAACTCCCGCTACCGTTGCTGGAAGAGGTATGGACATGGCAAGGTTGATCTTCTGAGGGGGCTGGTGGAGTCGTGTGACGTATATTTTTACAATGTGGGAAAGAAACTGGGGGTGGACAAAATCGCCTCTTATGCAAAACAGTTGGGCCTGGGCCAACCTACCGGGCTTGGACTCGAAAATGAAAAGGGCGGTTTGGTTCCCAGCAAAGAATGGAAATTGAGGCGGTGGGGCGTGCCCTGGCAGGCTGGCGAAACCATTTCTATTTCAATCGGGCAAAGCTTTGTGCTGGTGACCCCGATTCAGATGGCCACCCTGATCTCCACGGTCTTTAACGGGGGAATCATTTATGAGCCCCAGGTAACCCGGTGGATCAGAAAAGCCAACGGGGAGCCGGTTTTTGAGATGTCTCCGCGTGTGAAGCGAAAAACGGACATCAACCCGGAATATCTTGAGGTCATAAAGAAGGCCCTCGTAGGCGTGGTCAACAATCCCCACGGCACCGGTTCAAAGGCCAGGATCGAAGGCGTCAGGGTGGCAGGGAAGACCGGAACCGCCCAGGTCGTGGCCCTTCAGGATGACCACGATGGTCAGGATGAGATTGAAGTCCCCTGGAAATACAGGGACCATGCCTGGTTTGTTGCCTTAGCCCCTGCAGACGCGCCCAAGATCGCCGTGGCCGTGCTGGTGGAACATGGGGGGCATGGCGGTAGTGCGGCTGCACCCATTGCGCGGTCGTTAATCAAGGCTTATCTTGGGGATGGCGCAGATGATGAGAAAGGTGGATAGGCCAAAGCGGGCGGCATATTGGCGCGCTTTTGCCCTGAAGGTGTTCAGGCGCCTCGTGAACCGGTAGAGAGATCATGATTGATCGCAGGCTTATCAAGAATTTTGACTGGGTGTTGCTTCTGCTGCTGCTCCTGTTGGCAGGGATCAGTCTGCTTAACCTGTACAGCGCCACCTATGCCGTCCAGGATGTAGGTGGGGATAAAATTTTTGTAAAACAAATTTACTGGTTTCTGATCGGATTTGCCGTTTTATTGCTGGTCACCACCTTCAATTATTACAAGCTGGAACAGCTGGCCTATCCAGCTTATCTGGCCTCGATTTTGCTGTTGATCGGGGTATTGATCGTGGGAAAGGTGACGTCCGGATCTCAACGGTGGCTGGCTCTGGGGCCGGTGTCGTTTCAGCCTTCGGAATTTGCAAAGATCGCCATGATCTTGGTCCTGGCGAAATTTTTCAGCGAAAGAGGAGGGGACAAGGAATACCGGCTCAGAGACCTGTGGCAGCCGTTTATCCTTATTGTGATTCCTTGTACGCTGATTCTGAAAGAGCCGGACTTGGGGAGTGCCCTGTTTGTTGGACTGGTATCCTTTTCCGTAATTCTCTTTGTAAAGGTCCATTGGAAATCCATATTGATCTTCCTTTTTTCCTGTATGGCGGTCGCTCCCCTGATCTGGTTTCGACTCAAGGAATACCAGCAGATGCGGATTCTGACCTTTCTTAGACCTGATATGGATCCCTTAGGGTCCGGATATCACATTAATCAGTCTAAAATCGCCATTGGCTCCGGATGCTTATGGGGAAAAGGGTTCCTGAACGGGACCCAGACCCGCCTACACTTTCTGCCGGAGCAGCATACTGATTTCGCCTTCTCAGTGCTGGCCGAGGAGTGGGGTATGGTAGGGGCCGTGGTTCTGTTGATGATCTATTTGTTCATGATTTTTTGGGGCCTGAACATCGTCAAGAGTTCAAAAGACCGATTCGGCGCCATTCTGGCCTTTGGCATCGTGGCTATTATTTTCTGGCAGGTGGTGATCAACGTGGGGATGGTCACCGGCCTTTTGCCGGTGGTGGGAATCCCCCTGATCCTTTTCAGTTACGGAGGATCTTCGCTGATTACCACCATGGGCGTGGTAGGGCTTTTGATGAACATCAGCATGAGACGATTTATGTTTCAGGAGGGCCAGGACAGGCTTCTGTAACATCCGTTTTACCTGAATCCCCATGCCGGTGGCGCTGGGGACCGGTGGCTTCCTATTTTATTGCATCTAAATCCGGGACTGTGGTAATGAGGAGTCTGAAGTAAGATAGGTGCCCTTCATATCCTAAGCCGGACAAGCCGGAACCAAAAGTGTTAAGGTGTCAGTGTTCAGGTTTTCAGAATTCGGGTTTGCTGACACCTGACACCAGAAACCTGACACC
>JAWLET010000019.1:8111-21607 GCA_041685955.1 Desulfobacteraceae bacterium
ACCTGACACCAGAAACCTGACACCTTATTGCCAATGAATCAAATGGCTTAACTTCAACAAAACATCTTCGCTTTTTGCATAGAAGTTGTGATCTAAGACTTTAATTCAGGCGGGAGAACTGAAAAATGATAATCCAAAACAGCCGGATTTCGGTGGAGACCACCGCCGGGACTGACATCCTGGATCTAACTGCCCAGGTAATGGGAGCGGTGGAAGCCGCTGCTGTGCATTCCGGGACCCTGCTTCTTTTCATCCCCGGATCCACTGCGGCCCTGACCACTATCGAGTTCGAAAGCGGGGCGGTTAGCGATCTCCGGGCGGCCATAGAGCGGATGGCGCCCGAAGGGATTCCCTATGCCCATAATGAAAGATGGGGTGATGGCAACGGGTATGCCCATGTGCGTGCAGCCATTTTCGGCCCCTCCCTTCAGGTCCCTGTTTTGGCGGGGAAAATGAGTCTGGGGACCTGGCAGCAGATCGTATTGCTTGATTTTGACAATCGGCCGCGGAAACGGCGCATTTTAGTGCAGATTATGGGGGAACCGGGTCGCTAAACCCATTTCTACCGGGATTGAACCCCGGACGTCCCCCTTTTTGGGGATGAATTTGGATGAAGAGCTGACCCAGGATGGACTGATTTTGAAGAAGAAACTTAATTTTCCCGATTATGAACTGGTTCAGGCCCTGTGCGGGGAACAGAATGCCCATCTGCAATTGCTGAAGGAGTTGACAGGGATTTCCCTGAATGTGCGCGGAAATGTGTTACACCTTCAGGGAGGGGAGTGGGAGATCGATCTGGTAGAGAATGTATTGAAACAACTCTATGGATTGCTGGATGCCAAATATCCGCTTTTCCCCAACGATGTGGGGTATGCCGTAAGGATATTGAGCGGTGATCGATCCGTTGACCTGAAGAAGATTTTTAAAGACGAGGTCTATATCTCTTCCACAAAGCGGGTGATTACCCCCAAAACCGTGAATCAGAAAAATTATATCGACAGTATAAAACAGTTTGATATCGTATTCGGCATCGGGCCGGCAGGAACGGGTAAAACCTATCTGGCCATGGCCATGGCGGTGTCGGCCCTGATAAAAGAGAAGGTCAATCGGGTGGTCCTGGCAAGACCTGCAGTGGAGGCGGGGGAGCGTCTGGGTTTTCTTCCAGGAGACCTTTATGAGAAGGTCAATCCCTATCTCAGACCGTTGTATGATGCCCTTCACGATATGATGGCCTTTGAAAACGCCTCCCGTCTGTTGGAACAGGGGGTGATTGAAGTGGCGCCGCTCGCCTTTATGCGGGGAAGGACCCTGAACGATTCCTTTGTGATCCTGGATGAGGCTCAGAACGCGACGCCTGAGCAGATGAAAATGTTTTTGACCCGTCTGGGGTTCAGTTCCAAGGCGGTCATTACCGGTGATGTGACCCAGACGGATCTGCCGGATGGAAAGACCTCCGGACTTATTGAGGCCAGAGGCATTTTGAAAGGGATAAGGGGAATCCAGTTTGTATATTTTTCCAGGGAGGATGTCATCAGACACCCCCTGGTTCAGGAGATCATTGATGCTTACGAAGAAATGGAAAAAAACAAGGGTGTCTGACCCGGTTGTCCACGCACAAATATGGCGGGAAGTTCATTGGATAAGAAAAAGGTAAAGCCCCTGAACAAACGGAGAGGATCAGGGAAAAAAGAGGGGGAACCCCGGTCTTCCGCTAAAAAGGGGAAGCAACGGCCGGTGATCTGGATTCGACCGGAGGCCCTGAGGTGGTATATTCTGCTCGGCCTGAGTGTGATTATTGCCATTCTCCTCTTTCCCAATATTCTGACCGTGCCCCGGTCCTATGAGCTGGGAGATGTGGCGGACCGGGATATCAAGGCCTCAAGGGAGTTTCTTATCGAGAATAAGGAACTCACTGAAGCCAATCGGGAAAAGGCGGTGAGAGCCGCGCTTTCGGTATACGACTTTGATCCCGCTGCCACTGATGTCATTTCCAGAATACAGGAAGCCTTTCAGGCGGGAAGGGAATTTCTAAACAAGGTCACGGCAGGGCCCCCTGCCGAAAGTGACACCTCTGAAAGCGTCTCCGAGGACCAGACGGAATCGCTGAATGCATTCAAGAAGCAGTTTTGTGAAATTCTTCAGATCCCTTATAATGAATCCCTTGTGAATACCTTTATAAAAAACGATTTCTCCCGTGAAGCGGAAGAAGCGATTATTGCACTGGACCGTCAGGTCTTCAACCGCGGTGTGGTCGGCAACAAGGTGATGTTGATGAATCAGGCCGACAAAGGCGTGATTTTACATGATATTCGAAATGGAAAAGAGACCAGGATTACTGATCTGGACCGGTTTTATGACCAGGAGGAGGCCAGGGAATTTGTGAATAAGCAGGGCGATCAGCTTTTATCCACGCTGACCCCGAAGGGCCTGGCCGAGGCCTCCCTGGAACTGGCTGTGACCATGATCAAGCCCAATGTCACCTTTAATAAGCGGGAGACCACCTTGCGGGTAGAACGGGCCCGGGAATCGGTGAAACCGTTTTATTTCAAGGTCAAGAAGGGCGAAATGCTCATCAGGGAAGGGGAACGGGTCACCCGGGAACACCTCCTCAAGCTTTCGGCTCAGTACGAGTTTTTAAAACAGAAAGACATGCTGGGTCGGGTCCCGGCCATGGCGGTGTTGTTTGCGTTTCTTTTCTCGGCCATGTACCTGGTGGGGCTGTTCAAGACCCGTTCCACCAGCACTGAAATAAGGGATCTGCTCTTTCATTCCACAATGCTTCTGGTGACCTTTATCGTGGTCATTGCAACCAACTTTGTGGCCGAGGAGATGGCGAGAGGGTTTCATTTCTTTTCCTCCCGCGCCCTGTTGTTTGCCATTCCCGTCGCCAGCGGCGCCATACTCATATCCATATTTCACGGGATCAGGGTGGCCGCCAGTTTTTCTCTGATTATATCCATCCTGGCAGCCCTGGTGGTCGACGGCCGAATTGAATTTTTTATGTATTTTTTCATCAGTTCGCTGGTAGGAGCCTCCGGGGTAAAGGTCTACAGGGAACGGGGGATTTTTATCAAGGCCGGGCTCAAGGTGGGCGTATGCAATGTGGTCCTGGCCCTGTCCATAGCGGCCTTATACGGCACCTTGTTTACGGGTGAGGCCGCGGTGGCAATGGGTGCTGCGCTGTTGGGGGGGATTCTGGTAGGCGTGATATCCACCGGCATCCTGCCTTTGATTGAGATGTCCTTCGGGTATACCACGGATGTAAAGCTCCTGGAGTTGGCCAATCTGGATCAGCCCCTTCTGCGTGACCTCATGGTGCAGGCGCCTGGGACATATCATCACAGCGTGATTGTCAGCAACCTGGTGGAGGCCTCTGCGCGGGCCATTAATGCCAACCCGCTGTTGGCCAAGGTGGCGGCCTATTATCATGATATCGGAAAGATGCGAAAACCCCTCTATTTTATTGAAAATCAGGTGGGTCAGGAAAACAAGCACGAAAAATTGGCCCCGTCCATGAGCAGCCTGATACTTATTTCCCATGTCAAGGATGGGGTGGATCTGGCCAAGCAGTACAAATTGGGCCGCGAGATCATCGATATCATCCGACAGCATCACGGAAGGTCCCTGATCACCTATTTTTATGACAAGGCCATAAAACAGGGAGAGAAAAAGGGAGGGAAATCGAGTCAGGTCAAGGAGGAGAATTTCCGTTATCCAGGCCCCAAGCCCCAGAGTAAGGAGGCGGCACTGGTTATGCTGGCCGATGGGGTGGAAGCGGCTTCTAAATCGCTGAGAGATCCCACCGCGGCCCGGATTCAGGGGATGGTCCAGAAAATCATAAAACGGGCGTTTTCCGACGGCCAACTGGACGAGTGCGAGCTGACCCTGAAAGATTTGCATGAGATCGCAAAAAGTTTTAACCAGACCTTGAGTGGCATTTTTCACCATCGTATCCAGTATCCGGAGGCGGAGGATGTGGCGGCATCAGTCCGCCAGATCGGCTCTGAGAAATCAGGGAAGAACGGTGCGGCCAGGAAAGGAGAGAATGGATATACAGATAAGCGGTCTGCTGGGGGATCCCCGGATAAAAGTCAAAACGATACACCGGAAGCTGGAGAGGATCTTAAACGACTTGGGTTATGATGACCGGGAACTGAGTATTCGGTTTGCCGATGATCATGAAATGACCCGGCTGAACCGCAGATATTTGGGACGCAAAGGATCCACTAATGTCATTTCATTTCCCATGGAGGAACCAGACGGATCCAACCCGGAGGGTCCTCTTTTTGACTCGCCCATGCTGGGGGATGTGGTGATCTGCGTCGATGAAGCGGCAAGAGAAGCCCGGGTTGTGGGGGAGCCGGTGGAGGAGACGCTGGACCGGCTGTTGATTCATGGGGTGTTGCACCTGATCGGGTATGACCACGAGACCTCTGAACGCCATGCTGAGGAAATGGTAAAAGAGGAAAAGCGGCTGATGTCATTGGTGAAGGAGGTATAGTGTCATGGCACGTTTATCCGTAAATGTGGACCATGTGGCCACCGTGCGCCAGGCCAGGGGGATTGATGCCCCTGATCCGGTATTCGCAGCCGGTCTGGCGGAACTGGCAGGGGCTGAAGGGATCATCTGTCATTTAAGAGAGGACCGGCGGCATATTAATGACCGGGATTTTGATCTGTTGCGTCAGACAGTGAAGACCAAGTTCAATCTGGAGATGGCGGCAGTGGATGAGATGGTGGAGATTGCCGTTTCGCACCGGCCCGATATGGTGACCCTGGTGCCCGAAAAGCGACAGGAACTTACCACTGAAGGCGGGCTTGACGTGACATCCAGGCCGGATCATTTACAGTCTGTGACGGATCGGTTGCAGCAGGCCGGCATCCAGGTCAGTTTTTTTGTGGACCCGGATCCCCGGCAGATCCAGACCGCCCATCAGTGTGGCGCGGATATTGTGGAGCTTCACACCGGCCATTACGCGGAGGCCGCATCCGAGCAGGAGGCCGTGGAGCGGTTCAAGCGGATCGTGGCCGCGGTGGAGGCCGCCCATGCACTGGAACTGGGCATCAGTGCAGGCCATGGACTCGACTATGTAAATGTGAAGCGGTTCAAGGTCCTCCCCCAGATCGAGGAATACAGCATCGGGCACAGTATTGTGGCCATGGCCATATGGGTGGGATTTGAGCAGGCCGTGCAGAAGATGCTGGATCTGGTCAAGGATTTCTGAACAGGTCTCATACCGGTTAGGGATGCTTACAAAAATTCGGGTTGTTTGCTGCGTATGATTTATGGCACAGGGGTCGATCTCGTCAGTATTCAACGGATGGAGCAGGTGATTCTGAAGTGGAATGACCGCTTCGTGAACCGGGTGTTTACGGCGGAAGAGATCCTTTCTTGTCGACAACGCCCGGTTCCCCATGCCGCCTTCGCGCTCAGGTTTGCCGCCAAAGAGGCCTTTTCCAAGGCCCTGGGCCTGGGTATGCGGCAGGGAGTAAGGTGGCGCGATATCAGCGTCTCCCACGATCCGGCAGGCAAACCAAGCTTGAGACTGGCCGGAAGATCTCTGCAGATCTGCCGGAACCAAGGCATCACAGGTGTGCATGTGAGCCTGTCGGATGACGGGGAATATGGTGTGGCCATGGTGGTGCTGGAGCGATAACAGGGATTGCCCTACTTTGATGGAGTATGGAAATGGCGTACAATGCGAGTGATATTATGACCACGGACGTGATTACGGTCAGGAAGGACACCTCTTTGAAGGAACTGGCCGGGATTTTATACAACAATCATATCAATGGGGTCCCGGTGGTGGATGACGACGGCTCGCTTCTGGGGATTATCTGTGAGAGTGATCTTATCCGTAAGGACAAGAAACTCCATATCCCCACAGTGGTGGCGATCTTTGATGTGGTATTATACTTGGAAAGGCCCAGTCGCATCCAAAAAGAGATCGACCGGCTCAGTGCCACTACGGTGGAAGATCTGTATACCCAAGACCCGGTCACCGTGGACGAAAAAACTCCCATCGACGACATTGCCACTCTTATGACCGAAAAAAAGATCTATACTATTCCTGTGGTGGACGGTGATCGTCTGGTGGGCGTCATCGGTAAAGCAGACCTGTTGAGGACCGTTGCCTAAGTGACAGAAACGCGGTTGATATGCAGGACCGATTCCGGAGAGGAGACCATCGACACCGGTCGAAGGCTGGGCACACATCTAAAGCGCGGCGATCTGGTTGCCCTTTCAGGCCAGCTGGGAAGCGGTAAGACCTGGTTCACCAAAGGGCTGGCATTGGGCCTGGGCGTTTCGTCCCATATGGTGGTGACCAGCCCCTCTTTTGCCCTCATGAACGAGTATGAAGGGAGGGTCCCGCTTTTTCATATGGATGTGTACCGTTTGGAAGCGGCCTCCGATTTTCTGAATACCGGCCTGGAAGAGTATTTCTATGGGGAGGGTGTGGTGGCCATGGAATGGTCGGATCGGTGGCCGGAAATCCTTCCTGACTGGTGTGTCCAGGTACAATTACTGGTTTTGGATGAAAGGTCCCGGGAAATCATCCTGAGTGGACATCATCCCAGGGCAGTGGGAATTCTGGGGCAGATGAGAGAAGAACTAAAGCGGTGAGGATTATGGCATTAATTGTTCAAAAATATGGCGGCACATCCGTGGGCAGTATTGAAAAAATTCGAGGAGTCGCTGAAAAAGTCATTGCGTCTCACAAAGCGGGAAATCAAATGGTGGTGGTCCTGTCGGCCATGGCCGGTCAGACGGACGGATTGATCGATCTGGCCCGGGAGGTAACCGAAGACCCGGATCCCAGAGAACTCGATGTCCTCATGGCCACCGGAGAGCAGGTCAGTGTGGCCCTTTTTGCCATGGTGGTGAAGTCCATGGGATATGATGCCCGCTCGCTTCTGGGATTCCAGGTGGCCATTCATACGGATCACCTGTATGGAAAGGCCAGAATACATGATATTGACCGGCAGCGTATCCAGCGGAACCTGGAGCAGAATCGGATCGTGACCGTGGCTGGTTTTCAAGGCCTTGATGAACACGGGGATATCACCACCCTGGGACGGGGGGGCTCTGATACCACTGCGGTGGCCCTGGCAGCGGCCCTTGATGCGGACATGTGTGAAATCTTTACGGATGTGGACGGCGTGTATACCACGGATCCCAATGTCTGCCCGAAGGCCACAAAGATGGAGATTATATCCTATGAAGAGATGCTCGAAATGGCGAGTCTGGGGGCCAAGGTACTGGAAATCCGTGCCGTAGAATTCGCCAAGAAATTCGATGTGCGGATTCATGTAAGATCAACATTTATTGATGAAAGGGGAACCATGGTGGTGGCCGAAACAAAGGATATGGAAAAGGTAATGGTATCCGGGGTGACCTATAATAAAAATGAAGCCAGGGTCACCATCAAGAAGGTGCCGGATCAGCCAGGGACTGCCTCTAAGATATTTGACCCCATATTCAAGTCCGGTATTGTGGTGGACATGATCCTGCAGAATACCAGTGAAGAAGGGCTGACAGACCTCACCTTCACCGTGCCCAAGACCGACTTCTACAAGACCATGAAACTGGTGAGTGAGGTGGCCGAAGAAATAGGGGCGGAAAAGGTGCTGGGCGATGAGGATATTGCCAAGGTCTCCATCATCGGGGTGGGTATGCGAACCCATGCCGGGGTGGCCAAAAGGATGTTTGAGTGCTTGGCCGGTGAAAACATAAACATCATGATGATCAGTACCTCGGAAATAAAGATATCCTGTGTCATAGAAGAAAAATACACCGAGCTGGCCGTGCGCGTTTTACACAGCACATTCGGGCTGGATAATGAGAAAGCAGAACCTTAATAACGCTGCATCCGGCGCACTTTTTCTGTTTTTCCTGTTGGTTTCCGCCCATTTTCTTGTGAGGGGGTCCTCCCTGGTCCCCGCGCAGCAGCCATTGCCCCTTGCGCGCGTCTTTGTACGGATCCACGGGGATGTGTCAGATCCCGGAGTGTATGGTTTTGACCATGTGCCTTCTTTAAGCCAGGTGCTTCAGTGTGCCGGGGACATCAAAGGCAATACAGGAGGTCCTGCCCTCCTGGAAGCAGAGCCCTTACATGCCGGGTGTCAGGTGGTCCTTGAAAGCGAAAATGGAAGAATCTCTTTGAAGGTGGGAAAGATGACTGCTTATCAAAGAGTTACCTTAGGTATTCCCCTTTCTTTGAACCAGGAGGCGGCAGAGGGATTTACCGCTGTGCCGGGCATCGGTCCGGCCACGGCCCGGGCCATTGTAAGGGAAAGGACCCGACAGGGCGGGTTTGAAAAAATGGATGATGTACTCTCGGTTCGGGGCATCGGTCCGGTGATGCGCAAAAAAATAGCCGACTACTGCACGCTGTAGGGGCACTGGCCACGGATATGTCAAATACACCTTATATGCCTTTCAAACCCTGTGTCGCCTCGATCACCGGGATCCTGCCGGAAACAGACCCTGTCCCCGGTCCACGCTTCCGGCGATGTCAATGATTATTCTGGGCATTGATACCTCATGTGATGATACGTCCGCAGGCGTGGTTGTGGATGGGCGTCGGGTTCTGTCCAATATAGTCCACTCCCAGGTGAAGATACATCACCCGCACGGGGGCGTGGTCCCTGAACTGGCCTCGAGAGAACACATCAAGAATATCATGCCCGTGGTCGAGGAGGCCCTCAGAAGGGCGGATGTGGGGCTGCGCGAGCTGGACGGTATCGCCGTAACCATAGGCCCCGGACTGGTGGGAGCACTGCTGGTGGGGCTGTATTATGCCAAAGGGGTGAGCTACGCGTCCCATATCCCCTTGGTGGCTGTCAACCATTTGGAAGGGCATATCCTGTCCATATTTCTTGAAGACCGGGTCCCTGGTTTTCCGTTTGTGGCCCTCACTGTTTCAGGGGGGCACACAAACCTTTATCATGTGGGAGGCTTCGGGCAATACACCCTCATGGGCCAGACCCTTGATGACGCTGCAGGAGAGGCCTTTGACAAGGTAGCCAAGATTTCAGGTCTGGGGTACCCGGGCGGGATTGCCATTGAAAAGGTGGCCCGGCAGGGTAGGGGAGACCGAATCCGGTTCCCGAGGGCCTATCTTACCCGAGAGTCTCTGGATTTCAGCTTCAGCGGACTCAAGACCGCGGTATCGCTGTTCATGAAACAATGGGAAGAAGAGAAGAAGGATGTGACCCTCGCCGACATTGGGGCGTCTTTTCAGGAATCGGTGGTGGATGTACTGGTGGACAAGGCGATTCGGGCCCTGAAAAGGGAGGATGCCGCCTCCATTGTCCTGGGTGGCGGAGTCGCATGCAACCGCAGGCTTAGAGAGCGGATGAAGGAGCGTGCCACTGAGGAAGGTGCCCAGGTCTACACCCCGCGTCCCCAGTATTGTACGGACAATGGGGCCATGATCGCAGTGGCAGGGCATCATCGGCTGCTTCGTGGAGAGTGCGCGGATTTGCACACGGATGTGAGGTCCAAATTTCCGCTTTAGGACTGGCGCAAAGATAAGTTCGCGGAATCGACGCTCAGATGTGGGCCAGACTGGGTTCCTGCGATTCAATGAGGGCACAGACTTCAAAAGGGACGCCACAGGGGTGACATTCCGGGTTGGTTTTAAATGATCTACGGGGATGATCCATCATGAGGCTGAACAGGCAGGTCAAGTATTATTACTTACGGTTTATCCGCCTCAGGGGTGACCCTCACGGACTGGCCCTGGGAATGGCATTTGGGGTGTTTACCGGGATGATGCCGATCATGCCTTTTCAAATGGCCCTGGCCGTGGCACTGGCCATTCTGTTCAAGGGAAGTAAGGTGACAGCCGCTCTGGGGACATGGGTCAGCAATCCCATAAACTGGTATTTTTTTTACTATTTCAGTTATAAACTGGGGGCCTTTGTATTGGGCGGGGGAGGCTGCAACCGGATGTTTCCCGCCATTATGGGGGCGATACGTTCCGGAGAGGATGCCATGATCGTGGCAGAGAAGATTTTTACTGCCGGCGGTATGATGATGGCGTCCTTTTTGATCGGGGGCCTGATGATGGGCATCGTGGCTTCCATTCCCGCCTATTTTATTTTTCTTTTCATCTTCAGGCGGATACAGCGGTGGCGGGAGTCAGTAAAGCAGGGAAGACATTGACTGGAGCAGGCAGACCGCGGGGACCCCGGCCCGGAGCTGGTATGGAAAGCCAAAACAAGGACCAATCTTTGGGCACGACTCCCTCACCCCATCCGGAAATTCGCGGCAAGTCGCGCCCGGGGGGTCCGGGGAAAGGATTTCAGGCCAAGAAGCATCTGGGGCAGCATTTCCTTGTTGATCATGGCGTGGTGGATGCGATGCTCTCCCTTTCCGGCTTCAGTGCCCAAGACACGGTCCTGGAAGTGGGACCTGGACAGGGTGCCCTCACCGTTCCCCTTTCTCAACGGGTGGCATCGGTTATTGCCGTGGAAAAAGATGCCACCCTCATGGGACCGCTGGCAGATCGTTTGTCAAGAAAGGCTGCCACCAATGTGACCCTCATTAATGAAGATATCCTCTCCTTGGATCTGGAAAAGATCACCCCGTCTTCGATGAAACTTCACATCATCGGAAACCTTCCTTATAACATATCCACGCCGTTTGTAGATAAATTGATACGAAGCCGTGAATCCATTGACCGGGCGGTGCTCATGTTCCAGTTGGAGGTGGCCCAAAGGCTCACTGCCTCCCCCGGTACAAAGGCCTATGGGGCCATGACGGTCATGGTCCGGTATTTCACGGAATGTACCCCGTTGATGGCCGTGTCCAGGGCGGCTTTTTATCCCAGGCCGAAGGTGGATTCCATGGTGGTGGCATGCGATTTTCAAAAACCCTATCCCCAACGGGCGGTAAATGATGGTCTGTTTGAACAGGTGGTAAGAGCCGCCTTTGCCCATCGGCGGAAAATGCTCGTAAATTCTCTGAAAGGGCTCCATCCGGGTGTGGACCGGGAAATGCTTTTGACCGGGATGCACCGGTGCGGTATCGACCCGAAAAGACGCGCTGAGACCCTGGATATGGAGGAGTTCCTTTGTCTGACCTCCGCACTGGCGATTGACACGCCGGTGATTGAATGATATGAGGACGTTTTGATTTTAAATGAGATGTCGGAAAAAACATGTTCACACCCGTTGAAAGCGGGACGAAAAAATCTCTGGATCACAGCGCGGGGGATTTTTTAACCGGAATGCACTATGGAAATGATCGAAGCCATAGATCAGATGCAGCAAAGGTCGGAATATCTGAGGTCCACAGGCAACACCATTGCCTTTGTCCCCACCATGGGGTTTTTGCACGAAGGACACCTGGAGTTGATGCGGGTGGGGAAAAAACACGCCGACAGACTAATCATCAGCATTTTTGTGAACCCCACCCAATTCGGTCCGGACGAAGATTATGCACAATATCCGAGAGACACGGAAGGGGATCTCAAAGCGGCAGACAAGGCGGGCGCGGACGTGGTGTTTATGCCCCGGGCCGAAGAGATGTATGGGGATATGGCCCAGACCCGGGTGGTGGTGGAGAAACTTCCCCAACACCTCTGCGGCCTTTCAAGACCGGGGCACTTTGACGGTGTCACCACGGTGGTGGCCAAGCTGTTTAACATCATCAAACCCCACCTGGCCATTTTCGGTCAGAAGGACTATCAGCAGTTGACGGTGATTGCCCGAATGGTCATGGACCTGAATATGGATATCCAGGTGGTCGGGGTTCCCACGGTTCGGGAACCGGACGGGCTGGCCATGAGTTCCAGAAACAAATATCTGAGTGAAGCGGAGCGGGCCTCCGCCCTTTCCTTGAAGGAATCGCTGAATATGGCCCAGGCCCTGGTGGAGAGTGGAGAGACGGACACCCGGGTGATTGAAATGCGGCTGGAGGCCTTGATCCGGAGTTATCCATTTACAGACATTGATTATATTGCCCTGTGTGATCCTGTAACCCTGGATCATACGCCCGTCATCCAAAATGAGACCCTTCTGGCCCTGGCCGTACGGGTGGGCAAGACCCGGCTGATCGACAACTGCATCCTCAGGGCCCGCGTAAAAACCAGTTCGCAGAATTGACGCTCAGATGGGCGTCATTCCCCCACACCATAATTGTAAAAGGAGAATGTAATGAAGAGTTCAAACTTTCTGTTTACCTCTGAGTCGGTTACCGAGGGACACCCGGATAAGGTGGCGGACCAGATATCGGATCACATCTTGGACAAGATACTGGAGCAGGATCCTCAATCCCGGGTGGCCTGCGAGACCCTGGTTACCACAGGGATGGCCATGATTTCCGGAGAAATCACCACCGAGGCCTATGTGGATATGCCCGAGGTGGTCCGGCATACCATTAAGGATATCGGTTACAGGAATTCTTCCATGGGATTCGACTGGGAGACCTGTGCCGTGTTGTCCACCATAGACAAGCAATCCCCGGATATCGCCATGGGGGTGAACGGCACCGGCCTTTTCCAGGAGCAGGGGGCCGGGGACCAGGGGCTCATGTTCGGGTATGCCTGCCGGGATACCAAGACCCTGATGCCCATGCCCATCTACCTGGCCCACGGGTTGACCCGGCGGCTGGCTCATGTACGCAAATCCGGTCAGCTTCCTTGGTTGCGTCCGGACGGCAAATCCCAGGTTACCGTGGAATATGTGGACGGAAAACCGACCCGGATTCATACGGTGGTCATTGCGGCGCAACACAGTCCTGAAGTGGATTACGAAACGCTTCGGGAGGCCATTATCGACCAGGTGATCAAAGAGGTGGTGCCCGGGGGAATGCTGGATGAGGAGAGTCAGCTTTTCATCAATACCACGGGCCGGTTTGTGGTGGGAGGACCTTTGGGCGACTGCGGCCTGACCGGCCGGAAGATCATCATGGATACCTATGGGGGGTTCGGCTACCATGGCGGGGGCGCGTTTTCCGGAAAAGACCCCTCCAAGGTAGACCGAAGCGCCTCCTATATGTGCCGGTATATTGCCAAAAATATGGTGGCTGCCGGACTGGCCGAGCATTGTGAGATCCAGGTGGCCTATACCATCGGTCGGGCCGACCCGGTATCCGTGATGGTGGGGGCCTACAGCACCGGCATCATGAGCAGCAGAGAGTTGACCGAGATTGTGAAAAAAGAATTTGACCTCCGTCCGGCCGCCATAATCGAAAGGCTGGACCTGCTCAGGCCGATTTACAGAAAAACCTGCAACTACGGACACTTCGGCCGGGAACTTCCCGAGTTCAGCTGGGAGAAGACCGATCTGGTGGAGACCCTCAAACAGGCGGTCAAGTAGGGGAAGGAAAAAACCGGGTTTACATCCAATCTCAGATAAGGGGTACGCGTATGGATTATGATATCAAGGACATCAACCTGGCGGCCAAGGGTCGCCTGAGGGTCGAGTGGGCGGAGATGAGTATGGCGGTACTCAAACAGATCCGGGAGCGCTTTTCGAGCGAAAGA
>JAWLET010000220.1:0-4837 GCA_041685955.1 Desulfobacteraceae bacterium
AATGACAACAACCATCCCAACAACATCAACATCGATGCCATCAAGCCGGATGGGGATAAATGCAGGATCTGCGGGGGCGAACTCAAGACCCGCTCCGACGACCAGGATGAAGAGGCCATTGACCAGCGGCACAATATCTACTACGATACGGAGACCGGGACCATGGCAGGCGTGAACTACTTCAAGGAATTGTCAGCCAAAAACAACGGCGTGCCCAGGATCATCGAATTGGACGGAAGGCCGGGGGTGCAAGAGGTCTCCAAGGAATTGTTGGAAAAACTGGAAAAATAAACTGCTGAAAACCGATGATGCCAACAAATACGCCTTTCAGGGTCTTGCATGAGCCTATGGAAGGCGTTTTTATTTCCTGCACAACTTCTGCACCCGGGTCCCCACAGGGATGACTGATGGAAAGGATAAAAGCGCATAACACAGTTCAAAAGGCTGTCTTGATCGGTGTTTGTCTGTCAACCGAAGCCCTGTCCCTCAAGGACGTTTCCATGGACGAACTGGAACGATTGGCAGATACAGCGGGCATGAAGGTGAGGGACCGGTGTGTGCAGAGACGTCAGAAAATCAGCGGCAAGACCTATGTGGGCCAGGGGTTTATCGGGCACTGCCTGGAAAATATGGACAAAAACATCGACGTTTTGATCTTTGACAACGACCTCACCGGGTCACAGGCACGCAATATAGAGGCCCTTTTTGAGGTGGAGGTGATGGATCGCTCTGAACTGATTCTGAAGATCTTTCACAATCATGCCAGAACAAAGGAGGCCAGGCTGCAGGTCAGGCTGGCGGAGTTGAAATATCAGCTTCCCAAACTCAAGCACATGTGGTCTCACCTGGACCGGGAGCGGGGAAGCAGCCGCATGGGGGGCGGCGCTGCGTTACGGGGCATGGGAGAAAAGCAGATCGAGATGGACCGCCAAAAGGTGCAGAGAGAAATTTATGAGATTGAAAAAGACCTGAAGCGGTTTTCAAGACAGCTCCATACCCAGCGAAAATTGCGAAAAAGGACCTGCTGGAATATCGGTCTGGTCGGATATACCAACACCGGAAAATCCACGCTCTTCAATCGGCTGACCCACTCAGCGGTACTGGTTCAGGACCGGCTGTTTGCCACCTTAGACACCACTTCCAGATCCCTCCACCTGGACAGGGGGAGGGACATCATCCTGTCGGATACGGTGGGGTTTGTGGCAGACCTGCCCCATCACCTGGTGGCCTCCTTCCGTGCCACCCTCAAGGAGGCGGAAGAAGCGGACCTCTTGCTCCATGTGGCCGATATCTCGGATAAGGATCTGGAAAAACATATGGCCGACGTGGAGGGTGTGCTGGAGGAGATTGGTGCGGGCGACATTCCGTACATACGGGTCTTTAATAAAATCGACAAGGTGGATCCGGCCGTCATCCAGGGGATGAAGCGGCGTTATCCCGATGCCCACGGCATATCCGCCAAAAACGGCGCCCACATTCAGGAATTGCTGGAGGAGGTGGAGAGACGCATCAATCATTCCCGCATATACGAACTCAAAATCCCTCAGGCGCGGCCCAAAATCATCAGCGAGGTACACACCATGGGAAAGATCGTAAAGAAGGCATATGACAACGATTCTGTCCGGATTACGGTGGAGATGAGCCCCCATGACATGCGGAATCTGGATCAATATGTGGTGGAGCATTCGTGATAGGGTATGTGTGTGTGATGACCGCCGCGGTCATGTGGGCCTCGTCCGGGGTCGCCGGAAAGGCCTTGTTCGCCCAGGGCATCACGCCCTTTGAACTGGTGCAGGTCCGGGTGACGGTGTCCACGCTCCTTCTGGCAGGCTTTTTGGGGTGGCGACGAAGGGATCTGTTGAGGATCAACCGGAAAGACCTCGGGTACTTCCTCCTCCTGGGCGGGGGGGCCATGGCCCTGGTTCAGGTCACCTATTTTTATGCCATCAGCAAGATCCAGGTGGCTGCGGCCATATTCCTTCAGTATCTGGCCCCCAGCATGGTGGCGGTCTTTTCCGTTATGTTCTGGCGTGAGCGGCTTACCCGGCTAAAATGCCTCTCTGTCTGCCTGTCCGTGGCCGGATGCTATCTGATGGTGGGCGGCTATAATCTCGGGCTGCTGGAGATGAAATGGCCCGGCATCCTGTCCGGCCTGGCATCGGCGGTATGCTTTGCGGCCTACACGCTCATCGGGGAAAGAGGCATGCACCGGTATTCCCCCTGGACCGTTCTGTTTTATGCCTTTGTCTTCGCCACCTTGACCTGGCACATCATTTATCCCCCCTTTCACTATCTTTTTACCGGGTACACCCCGGCCCAATGGACAGGCCTCCTCTATGTGTCGGTGGTGGGGACCGTGATCCCGTTTGGTCTTTTTTTTGTGGGGGTCAACCACATCCGTTCCACCCGGGCGGCCATCACCGCCACATTGGAACCGGTGTCGGCCGGTTTTCTGGCCTATTTTTTTCTGAATGAAACTTTGGAACCGCTTCAGGTCTTGGGCGGCGGCATGGTGGTGGGCGCCATCATCCTGCTCCAAATCCACCGGGAACATGACCTGCTGACCCCGGCCCTCATCAGGATATCGGACCCCCATCTCACCAAAAAAGGCTGATTATATCCGCTGTTTCATACGGACCGTTCAGGCCAGGCATTCGGTGACGATCTCGGATATATCCCTGACCCTCAACCGCTCTTCCAATTCCTCGGATTTGACCGCGTCATCCAGCATCTTGGCACACTGGGGACAGGCCACCGCAAGGGTCTCGGCCCCGGTATCCAGGGCCTCCCTGACCCTGAGTCTGGCCGGGCTGTCCTCCCCGCCTCCCAGGATATCGGTGAAGAAATTCCCGCCCCCGCCCCCACAGCAAAAGGCGTTTTCCCCGTATCGTTCCATCTCAACCAACTCAAGCCCGGGAACGGCCTTGAGGATGGCCCGGGGGGCGTCGTATTCCTTATTGTGTCGTCCCAGGTAACAGGGATCGTGGTAGGTGACCCTGCAATCGCAGGATGAGAGCGCAAGTTTGCCCGACTGAATCAACGGGGCCAGGATCTGGGTATAATGATAGACCTCAAAAGCTCCGCCGAGGTCGGCATAATCGTTCTTAAACGCATTATAGGCGTGGGGGTCCAGGGTAATGATCTTTTTGACGTTAAGGGACTTGAATCGATCGATGTTCTGCTGAGCCAGATATTCAAAGAGCCCGGCCTCCCCCAGTGCCCGGACCTCGTTTCCGTCACAGGTCTCCTTTTCTCCCAGAATCCCCATGGAAACCCCGGCCTTTACCAGAAGCCCGCACACAGCCTGGGCCATTTTTTTGGCCCGCTCATCATATGAGCCCACACACCCCACATAAAAGAGATATTCCTGATCCGTGTAGGGCGCCACACCGATTCCCTCTGCCCATTTTCCCCGTTCAGAGGCAGGGAGTTTGTAAGGGTTCCCGCTGACCGTGATGCTCTTGAGATAGTCCCTCACCGGCGGCGGGATAACCCCGTTATTGACCATCTCCTCCCTGGCCGCCATAAAGATATTGACCAGGTCTTCACTAAATGTAAATACGCAGTGCTCCACGCAGTTGGCGCAGGTGGCGCAGGAAAACAGGATCTCCTGGAACCGCTCGCTGTTTTGGATCTCATCATTGAGCCAGGCCCTGATAAGCCACATGCGGCCCCCGGGAGAATAGGTTTCAAACCTGAATTTGCGGTAGGCCGGGCAATTGAAGTCCGTGTAATCGCCGGTGAATTTGCAGTAACCGCACCTGAAGCACCTGTGGACCATATCTGCGTATTTCATCACTCGTCAACCTCCCAGTTCCCAGGATTCATAATGCCGTGGGGATCCATGTTGTCTTTGATCATCTTCATCAGGCCGAGGGTGGTGGGGTCCATTTTATTCATGGCCATCTTCTGCTCGTCCACAGTGGCCTTCCAGAACACCCCTCCGGCCTCCAGGGCAAATTCGCTCACTTCGTGCAACGCCTTGCGGGTCCGCTCCATCATCTCTTCATCGGCCCGGTTAAAGGTAAAGGCGAACCCATACATCATGGCGTGACTTCTGCCGATGATGCGGGCCATTCCCGAATAGCCCAGGTCATATTTCTCTGCCAGTTCCAGTATCTTTTGCGCACAATCCGGATACTTGTCCACCATGATGATGGGACCTGAATATTCAAATCCCCCGCCCTTTTTCACATCCGCAAAACGGCTCACGCTCCGCTGGGGCATATCCAGGAGGGTGGGTTTCATGACCGGCGGGACCCCCATGAAACCGCCGTCCTTGCTTTTGATAAACCGATCTAAGGAATACCAGATCATCTTGCGCTTGAACTCCAGCTCTTCCTCCGTATCCCCGGTAAAAAACAGGGTGATATGATGATTGTCCTTGAAGATCATGGGCTTGGGCTGGGCAAAGACGTTGATATCTTCCACCATCTCCGTATGGGTCAGTTCGTACACCATATCCGGCACCAGGTCTTGGCGGTCCGTAATAAAGATCTCCACATCCCGGAGCTTCTTTCTGGGATAGAGTTTTACCCCGATTTTGGTGATGATGCCGGTGGCCCCGAACCAGCCCAGAAACAGGCCGGAGAGATCCGGCATGGGCGCGCCCTTGGAAAACCAGTCCGGAGACAGGGCGGACGAACCGATCCTGCACACCTCACCGGACGCCAGGACCACTTCCAGGCCGCAGATCATGTCTGAATTGAAACCGTACTGCTGGGTCAGGCGTCCCTGGCCGTGGATCATGACATTGGCCGCAATGGTGGCGGTGGCCGGGGAATCGGGGATACTGTGTCGAAGCCGGGGAAAGTGCTTTTCTAAGTGGGACCTCAGC
>JAWLET010000221.1:0-4817 GCA_041685955.1 Desulfobacteraceae bacterium
ACTCTCTTGAAACGGGAAACCTCTGAACCCCTGAACGGTTACGAAATGGATAAGCAGCAAGGCGCCAAGGTCTTTTTGGTCTTATTGATCCTGTCATTGGTCCTTTTTCTCAGGCTTTTCTGGACCTATATCTCGGCCATTGTCCTGGCGCTGCTCATCGCAAGTATCTTTTATCCGCTCTACTTTCTGCTCAAGAGAGCTTTGCGGGATCGAGAGCGCATGTCCTCCCTTTTACTGACGGTGCTGATCCTGTTTATCCTGCTGGTCCCCGTGGGCTGGTTTGTGGGCACCCTCTCAAACGAGGCCTTTGATCTGTACAAGCGGACCAGTAACGAGGTCACCCTGCAGCACATTGAGGATACGTTGAAAAGCGATCCGATCTGGGCGGATCGACTTAGAAGACTGACCAATTTTACAGGCCGGGAAGTAACGGCCCAGGATATCGAGGCGTTTGTTTCCTCTGTCGGTAAGAGAATCGGTCTTTTTCTCTACAGCCAGATCAGTTCCATGGCCTCCAATGTATTCAGTTTTTTGATCCATTTCTTTCTGATGATGCTTACCATATACTACCTGTTCAGGGAGGGTCCCCGGCTCAAGGATTACATTATTCAACTTTTGCCGGTCCCGAGGGAACAGCTGGAAAAGGTGGCGGATAAGTTCCAGGAGATGGGACGGGCCGTTTTTGTGGGAAACGGGCTGTCAGGGATTATTCAGGGATTCATGGGCGGGATGGGGTTTTTTATTTTCGATCTGAATTCCCCGGTTCTGTGGGGATTTGTGATTACCTTTATGGCCTTTCTTCCCATCATCGGGGCCTCGATCGTGTTCCTCCCGGCCACGGCCATTCTTCTCTTACAGGGGCATGTGGGCGTGGCAATGGGATTTTTGGTCTACAACCTTTTTTACAGTTCCATTGTGGAGTATTTTGTCAAACCCCGCCTGATCGGTCAGGGGATGAAGATGAACGCCCTTTTGGTGTTTGTCGGCATTATCGGCGGGATAAAGCTGTTTGGAATTCTGGGGATCATTTACGGCCCCCTGATCATTACCATTTTTTTGACCCTGGCGGAAATATACAGGCTGGAATATAAGGAAAAAGCAGCCTGACCCCAAAAGCAATGGCCTTCAAGGGCCGGCTTCAACACCCGGAAAATGTGATATAATTTTAGATGGTTTTAATAAAGGAGGAAAATAATGGATCCTGAAAAAATCCTTAAGGGAAAGCGGGTATTGATCGTGGATGATGAAGAGGACATCCTTGAATTCCTGACTGAGCTGCTTGAAATGTGCAAGGTGGACCGGGCCTCTTCGTTTGAAGAGGGCAAGAAATTGCTTGAATCCAACTATTATCATGTGGCGGTCCTGGATATCATGGGCGTGCGGGGATATGATCTGTTGGAGATCGCCAAAAAAAAGGAGGTCCCGGCGCTCATGCTGACCGCCCATGCCCTGTCCCAGGACAATCTGAAAAAATCATTTAAACAGGGAGCGGCCTATTACGTGCCCAAGGATGAGATCGGAAAGGTGGACATCTATGTGGCGGATATCCTGGAGGCCATGGAAGAGAACAAGAATGTATGGGCCAAATGGTATGAACGGTTGAGCGGATTTTGTGACCGGCGGTTCGGCCCCAACTGGAAAGATGATGATCCGGAGTTCTGGAATTCCCTCATAAAATACTGAGCGGATCCGGGTTGATGAGATATCCGACTTGGCGAAAGGAGGCGTTGGGATGGCGAATAAGGGAATAAGCACCACGATCACGCAGCATATACTGAATCAACAGCGGGAAAATCCTGCGGCCACGGGTGGATTTACCACCCTGTTAAACGAACTCATCGTGGCGGCAAAGGTGATTTCCAGAGACGTTAACAAGGCCGGGCTTGTGGATATCCTGGGGGCCACGGGCCGGACCAATGTCCAGGATGAACAGGTGCAGAAGCTGGATATTTTTGCCAACCAGATCATCATAGAACGGCTGCAGCATGTGGGACAGCTTTGCTGCATGGGATCGGAGGAGGATCCGGACCTCATCGATATTCCCTCTCAGTACCCCAAAGGGGATTATATTATTGTCTTTGATCCCTTAGACGGTTCTTCAAACATTGACGTCAATGTCAGTATCGGGACCATCTTCGGTATTTATAAAAGAAAGGGAGAGGAAAACAGAATCGATTTTCTCCTGGATCATGTCCTGCAACCCGGTAAAAATCAGGTGGCAGCCGGTTATTTCATCTATGGCTCAAGTACCATGATGGTCTACACCACGGGAAGGGGGAGCGGTGTGCACGGGTTTACCCTGTACCCCAGTGTGGGAGAATTCCTCCTTTCCCATGAGAACATTCGAATTCCTGAAAAATCAAATACCTACAGTGTTAATGAGGGCAATTACGCCTATTGGGATGCAAAAACAGTGGCTCTGGTGGATTACCTGAAAAGCATCGACAAAGTCAACGGAATGCCCTACACCTCTCGGTATGTGGGAAGCCTGGTGGCCGACTTTCACCGCAACCTCCTCAAAGGGGGTCTGTTCATGTATCCGGCGGACAACAAGGACCCCAAAAAACCCTCCGGAAAACTGCGGCTGATGGTGGAAGCCAATCCCCTGGCCATGGTGGTGAAGGAGGCCGGAGGATATGCCAGTGATGGAACCATGCCCATCCTTGACCTCCAACCCCGAGAATTCCACCAGAGAACCCCCCTGTTCATCGGAAGCCGGAAGGATGTTGAAATGGCCGAAGAGTTCATCAGCGGAAAGCGGGGGGAATAGGATTGGCGATTGGGGAGTGAAGGGGCGTTTGTCAAAGGTCGGGTCACATCCCCAGAATGATGCGGGGCCGCTCCCGGGGGTCCAGGCGGGTCAGTCCGGCCTGTTGGGCCCACTTTAGGGCCTCCCTGAATTCGGCGCCGGTCAACCCGCGGTTGATGGCGTCATCTTGGTGGGCGGTTGCGCATGGCCTGTACTGATTCATGATATTGACATAGGTGTCAGCAGATATCTCCCGGGCAATGAATCGGGTGACCTTGTCGGTTCCGGCCACATGGTTGGGCATGACCAAGTGCCGAATGAGCAGTCCCTGTACGGCGATGCCTTCAGGGTTTATTACCAGATCCCCCACCTGACGGTGCATCTCCCGGATGGCGGCCTCGGCCTTTTTCGGATAATCCGGGGCGCTGCAGAATCTTTTGGACCACTTTTCCTCCCAGAACTTGAAATCGGGCATATAGATATCAAAAATACCGTCAAGGAGCGCAAGGGTTTCAGTGCTGTCGTAGCCCCCTGAATTATAGACCAGGGGGACATTCAGGCCCTGTTCGATGGCCGGAAAAAGGGCCTCCACAATCTGCGGTATGACGTGGGTGGGGGTCACAAAGTTGATGTTATGGCATCCCCGATGGACCAGTTCCATCATGATGGCGGCCATCTGCTCAGGTTCCACCACCACCCCCTCGTTGAGGTGGCTGATGTCATAGTTCTGGCAGAAGCTGCACATCAGGTTGCAGCTGCTCAGGAACACGGTTCCGGACCCATGTTTCCCCACCAAGGGGGCTTCTTCCCCAAAGTGGGCATTGTAACTGGCAACCTTTGCCCGTCTCCCGGTTTTACAGAAGCCGGTCTCTTCTTTCAGGCGGTTGACCCCGCAGGCACGGGGGCAGATCCGGCAGGATTCCATCCGTTTGAGGAGAGCCTCAACCCGGTGGCTGAGGGTCCCCTCCCGATACAATTTTAGATAAGAAGGCTCTGCCATGAACATGTATGAGGTGTCAGGTGTCAGGTTTCCCCGCTAAGGCGGGATGGGTTTCCTCGCAGCTGACACCTGACACCTGAAACCCGAAACCTACCGCACAGGTCGACACTTTTGATTACATCCGATACAATGACGTATGCTCGTTTTTCCATTGAGGCGCAATATCAGAACTTATTCACGGCTTGAGCCAAAAATTCGCAACAGCATCAAAAAGAGGTTGATAAAGTCAAGGTAGAGAGATAATGCCCCTAAAATGGCCCCCTTCCGGACCACGGACCCATCCGTGTCCGCGGGCTGGGTCAGGGCCATGTTTTTCAGTTTCTGGGTGTCGTAGGCGGTCAGGCCCACAAAGACGATGACCCCGATGTAGCTGATGATCACATGCATGGCGCTGCTTCGAATGAACATGTTCACCAAAGAGGCGATGATAATCCCGATCAGGCCCATCATGAGGAAGCCCCGCCAGGAGGTCAGGTCCTTTTTGGTGGTCCATCCATAGATGCTGCAGCCCACAAACGTTCCGGCGCAGATAAAGAAGGTGCTCACAATGGAGGTCCGCGTATAGGCCAGGAAGATGAAAGACAGCGTTATCCCGTTTAATCCGGAATATAGCATGAACAGCCCGGTGGCGGTGGAGGCGCTCATCCGCTGGACCATACCTGAAATGGAAAATACCAGGCCCAGTTCAGCAATGATGAGGACAAAGAAGATGATGGGGTTGCCGAATATGAGCCGCATCATGGTTTCACTGTTAGACACATAATAGGCCACCACCCCGGTCAGCGCCAGCCCGCCCGCCATCCAGTTGTACACACTTCTGACAAAGTCATTGACCAGTACGCCGGTCCTGGACCTTGCAACGGAATTTTCAGCCATGTGTTGCCTCCTGTACAATCTATGTTAGGATATTGTCTTGATTCGACGTAAAATATAATTATAAATGCTCCCAAGAAAAGTTCAAGTGAATTTGCATGTGAAGACCACCGGTCATTTCATGATGTGATTCGCAGCTTTAAAAAAAGGAGGAAGCCCTTTTGAGCCGTCAGAAACTCTACATCGTCATGGTGG
>JAWLET010000222.1:0-4817 GCA_041685955.1 Desulfobacteraceae bacterium
GGCATGACAAAAATCTTTCCGTCACCGATCTCTCCCGTATAAGCGGTCTCCTTGATGATATCCACCACCCTGGCCACCATGTCGGTACTGACCACCACTTCGATCCGGATCTTGGGCAGAAAATCCACCACGTATTCGGCTCCCCGGTAGATCTCCTTATGCCCTTTTTGTCTGCCGAACCCCTTTACTTCCGTGATGGTGATCCCGCTGACCCCCAGCTTGAGCACGGCTTCCTTCACATCATCCAATTTAAACGGCTTAATAATGGCTTCAATCTTCTTCATGGATACCCTCTCATCCTTCAGTCCACTCTATGAGCCCGTCTTTCTCCATATCCCCTGCCTGCCCCTGCCCGGGCCTTACCTTCCGATAGATGGTTAGGGGGGAGCGGGGCTCACCATCCACCTTCAAAAGATCCCTTTCCACACCGATCTCAAATAATCGCTCATTCTCGCTCAGATAGGGCAGAATCAGGTTCCAGTCCTTTTCTTCCATGGGCACGATCTCGCCCCCGTTCAGTTGCTGTTCGTCGATGGTCTGATGGGGGTCCCGCACGTAGACGGCCCCGCCCGAGGCCAGGGAAAAGAGGTTCGATCCCGGGTAAGGGGCGGAAAACGGGTCAACACCGCCCTGATCATTGAAACCGATCCCGTTCAGGATCACAAATCCACCTCCTGCATGAGGATCCCCGGCCATAAATGACTCTCCGAGATAGTCCAAACAGGTGCCGTTGATGACCACCCGGGGCCGGCCCACGGCATTGATCAGCGGCCTCCCGGCCGCATTACCCATGACATAGACCTCGCCCCCCTTGGCCCCGTACATGAAGGTCTGGCCCACATCCCCGTACACCACCATCCTGCCGGATTTCATGATCTGTCCCAGCTGGTCCTGGGCGTCTCCATGCACATGGATGGAGAGCCCGTCCATGCCTGATCCCAGATAATCGCCTGAACTGCCGTAGATATCGATGCGCACCCCGCCCGAATCAGGCCCCAGGCCGCACCCGTGAAACCGCTGTCCCTTGAGCCCGAACACGATAAACCGCCGCCATCCCCGATGAAAGGCCTCGGCCAACAGACGGCTGTCACAGTGATCCCCTTCCGGCGGGAACAGGGCCGCATCGATGATCAGGACCTTCTCATCATGGGCCGGACCCCGGAAAAACTGTCGGGTCTCCCAGTCCACCAGTCGGTACGTGGACTTGACGTCCTCCCGGGACAGGGAGGGGAAATGCCGCAATATGACCTCCACCGTATGGTTGAGCATCTGAAGGATGGAACGCCGCCGTTTGTCATAGGTGGGATACCGCCGGTCCAGAAGGAGGGTCAGGGCGGAAAGGGCCACCTCAAAGTGGGCATCCCCCTTGGAGGCCCATCCCCGGATCTCCTTGAAACAATCCATGAGATCGGCATAGTCCCAGGCCCGGATACCCGCCTTCACATAGTCATGGAGCAGATCCGGCCGCTGGAGATGAAAGAACTCGGATATGTCAAAGCGGTCCTTTTCTTCACTGTCCACCAGGTAATAGACCCGTCCCGGCAGATAAGGGGTCTGGTCCGCGGGTGCAGTGATTCTACGGCCGAATTTGTCCGTGCAGGTGAGCGTGCGCTCCAGCGGCCCTGCCCCTGATTCCTCCAGGTTGAAGATAAAGGCGCCCCCGTCCGTATGACTGCCGCCCCGGGCGTTCCAATATCGATCCGCCACATCCCCTACCCGGGGATCCTCTGCGGCCAGGCTCTTGAGGGTGGCGTCAATGGCCTGTTTTTCAGAACAGATGAGCCCCACCTGCACCTGGCCCTCATGGAGTGCGAACACCTGGGGCCTCAGCATGGCGGTATCGGTGATCCCGATGAGCTGAAGTTGCCCGTTTTGAGTGTCGTTGCGGGCAATGATAAAAAACCACGGTCCGTCCGGCGAGCCATGGATATGGGTGGCCTGAATGGCCCGGTACAGGCCCTGTTTGTCCTCGGGCAATTGATCAAAATCCCGCTCCATGGTGGGGGCCAGGGCCTCGATGACACACTCCAGAGGGTATCCGTAGGTGCGGCTGTACAGATCGAACAGCAGGGCCGAGACCTCTGTATCGGTCAGGAAAAGGGGATAGAGATGCTTCTGCCTCAGATACTCGGCCACCGCATGGTAATTGGCAAAATCCCCGTTGTGGACCAGGGCCTCGTTGAGGCCCACAAAGGGGTGGGCCCCGGCCGGGTGCCACACCCTTCCCTTGGTGGGATACCGCTGATGGGCGATCCAGATATGGGCCTTGAAGTTATCCAGCTTATAGTACTGGACCACCTGTTCTGCATACCCCACGATCTTGAGGATAAAGAAATTGCGGCCGTGGGAGAGCACAAAGGCCTTCTGGCTCCCGGTGGCGTCATAATAGGTCCGGTTGATGCGAAAGCTGTTCTGATAGATGAATTCGTCCTCGGCCTGCCGGAGACTCAACCCCTCCAGGTGGTTTTGGGAGACAAACTCCTTGAGGGCCTCGGGCTTCACCCGGACAAAATAGCGGAAGACCTCCGGGGGCCGGACCTCCAATCCCTCAATGTCCCGGTGATCCTCCACATGGGGAATCCGTTCCGAAAATTCCACACTGAGAAAGGGTTCAATGAACCGGGCTTCCAGGTCATCCATCACCCCTTCCTCCAATGCGGCGATCTGGAGGATGTAGTCGTCTTCAAGGATCGCTTCGGAAACCCCCAGCATGTGGGGATCAAACCCCATGGCCGCAATCCCGCCCCCGCGACCGTTCCCCCGGTTGTGCATCTGCCGGGAGGGCTCAAAGATATGTTTTCCCCGCACCGGAATGCTGCAGGCGAATCCGGTGACCCCGCACCCGCCTTCGGCCTCCACCCCCGGATGCACGGTCTTGGGCAGTCCCTGTACCAGAGGGGCCCTGGAGGTGATAATGTCATCTGTAAGTTGATATGGGTTCATGATGATTCCAGATAATCCAGGTGCACCAGACAGTCGGTCCGGCCCACCAGTTCCTTGAGGGTCTTCATGCCCAGCCGCCGTAAGATCCGGATGAGTTCCCTGCGCCAGGCCAGAAACATATTGATGATCCGCTGGGTCCCCCAGTCCAGGTCCATCAACCCCATCAGCTCCGGATCCGTGGTGGCGATCCCCCGGGCACACCCCCGGCCGCTCTCGCAGTTATGGCACCGGATACATTCCAGGGCCACCAGGTCTGCGGTGCCCGTACATACCCCGTCCGCGCCCAGGGCGATAATCTTGGCCACATCGTGCGGGGTCCGAATCCCGCCGCTGGCAATGACCGTAATCTTGTTCCTGACCCCCTCTTCGGTCAAAAACCCATGCACCTTGGGGACGGCGTATTCGATGGGCATGGCAATGTTTTTCTTGGCGATGTCCGGGGCCGCACCGGTGCCGCCGTAACTTCCATCCAGATGGATAATATGGGCCCCGGCATAATAGCTTCCCACGGCCACCATATCCACATCCGTGGGGGTGGATACCTTCACCGAGACCAGGGCCTCCGGATTTATGGCCTTGATCCAGTCCACGTGCTTCTTGTGATCCTCCACTGAATACACACTGTGAAAGGGAAAGGGGGAAAAAAGCGGGTACCCCACCACCGCCTCCCGCATGCGAGCCACCCCGGGCGTAACCTTCTCCCCCAGAAGGTGGCCCCCCAGGCCCGGCTTGGCGCCCTGGGCATACTTGAACTCCACGATCTTCACCCGCTGAATGGTCTCTTCTCTCACCCCGAATAGGCCGGTGGCCACCTGGGTGATCACGTGATCGTCATACGGCTTGAGCTCATCGGGATAGCCGCCCTCACCGGTACAACAAAAGGTCCCCAGGGCCGCCGCAGCCCGGATCCGGCTCAGCATGGTGGTAATGCTCACCGATCCGTAAGACATGCCCCCCCCGTAGAAAGGGATCTCAATCCTGATCCGGTGGGCGCCATCCCCCCTCCGGTTCAGTTCCACCCCCACATCCATATCCTCATCCGCCTTTGGGGCATCAGGGGATCCGGGAGCGGGAACTGGAAACTTGAGCCGCAATTTATCAAACCCCCCGTCCGAGTTTCCGGTTTTGTAATTGAGTCCCTTGGGGGGCATATGGCTGAATTCGGCCATATACCAGGTGCCGGCGAGAAGCTCCGGGGGCCATCTGAAATCGCCCAATACCTCAAAATCCGGATTGGGCCTCAGGGTCAGGGCCTGGACCGGACAGACCTCGTAACAGGGATGGGAACAATCCGGACCCACACACCGGTAGGCGTTTTCCACCCGCACCCGGCCCCGCCTGATCACATGAACGCCATACGGGCATACGGCCGCACATTTTCCGCAACCGATACACTCCCCGCTCCTGTGGAGCCGGTATTTTCCAATGGCGTTTCGAAACCGCGATGGGGTCCTGACCCCTTCCGGAAATTCACATCTGTGATCCCTACTCAAGCTCACACCCATTCTCCACCCTGTTCATGGAACCGAAGATCTCCTCATCCAGGGCCTCAAAAAACATGGCCCGGCCGGTCTCCCCCCGCAGCCTGCGGGCATCCCGGATGCCCATGGCGCCCATGACCTCCAAAAGCTGGTTATGCCAGGCTCCCACCAGGTTGATCACCCGGGAGGCCACCCACGACGAAGGGGCTTCAGGGATCTCCACCGGGCAGGCCAGATTTCTGGTGCACCGCCGGCACATCCTGCATTCCAGGGCGATGAGAAGGGGGAAATCCACGACCACCCCGTCCGCTCCGCAGATAATGGACTTGGGCACGTGCTCTGCCATGGCAATGCCCCCGCCGGCCAGCAGGGTCATCTGGTCCCGCAGGCCGG
>JAWLET010000020.1:0-16736 GCA_041685955.1 Desulfobacteraceae bacterium
GACCACAAAATACTCCCGCAGATGATCATACAATTCGCTCAGCGATCTGGGCAAAAGAAGGCCCTGCTGTGCGTAGCGGTTCAGAATCTTATGGACGATTTCAATGTCGTCAACCTTGGCCTTTCTGATAACCGGCAGGCTGGTATGGTTATATATCACAGGCATCTCCTTTTGTGCCAACCAAAAATCCGCAACACCTCGGTTCTTTGAAATCCGGCCCCGGGGATTTCTTTTTAGCCGTCGTAAAGGACCATAGAGCACAACGCCGCCGGGCGTCAACCACAAAGGTCTTCAAGGGACGCCCACACCACGGCGACCGAAGATGGCCGCAGTCCAGACTGGAAAATGGGAAATTGATTTTCCCTCACTTCACTTTGATGATGAATCCCTTCAGCCCTTCTTTTTCCATCAGCCGGTTCTTAATGTCCAGGGCGGCCTTCCGGGTATCGAAGGTGCCGCACCTGACCCGATAGTAGGGTTTCCCTTTAATGTAAACCTTATAGTAGTACGCCGAATATCCCCTTTGGGTCAACCGCTTCACCAGCCGGGTGCCGTCTTTTTCATTATCCAAGGAAGCCACCTGAATCACGTACTCCCCTTGAGACGCCGAGGGCTCAGATTTCACCTGTTTCCGGGCCGGTTCTTGGGCGGTTTGGGTGGGTTTTTCGGACTTTGACTCGGCCCACTCCTCTTTGACCGCAAGCGCATCGTAGAATTCAAACTCGGGGTGTTTGCTCAGGCCCTTGAGCTGCTCCAAGTCCTCGGACTTCTCTTTGCTGATCATTTCCTGAATCCTGGCGATCTGGGTCTTCAATTCAGTCAAGGTCTGGTTGCCGCCGGGCAACAGTCCCCGGCCCGCCAGAACACCCAGGGTAAAGATCCATCCCAGCAAAAAAATGAGGCCGAGGCTCCATAAAAGGATGGCGGTCAGGGACAGCTCCAGATGATACCGTTTCCCCTGCTTTTTATGGGTGGTTTTTTTTCCGCTCATAGGTCCGAACCCGCCGATTACATGGTTTCCGGGGCACTGACCCCCAACAATCGCAATCCGTTTGCAATCACGATTTTTATACCCTGGGCCAGGCATAATCTGGCCTGGCTCAGATCCGGGTCATCGGTTAAAATACGATGGCCCGAGACCTTTACCCCCAGGTTGAAATACCGGTGAAAGGAGGCGGCCAGCTCCGTAAGGTAGTAGGTCAACCGATGCGGTTCCAAGGAGCGGGCGATGTCTTCGAGACGGGACGGGAAGGCGGCAACCATCCGTATCAGGGCCAACTCCTCGTCCAGTACCAGGTATGCGGAAAGCGATTCGAACTGGTCCGGTACGGTGAGCCCGGCGGCCTCGGCCTTTCTGAAAATGCTGCATATTCTGGCGTGGGCATACTGCACATAGTAGACCGGGTTGTCGCTGTCCTGTTTTTTTACCCGGTTTAGGTCAAAATCGAGCGGGGAGTCGTGATGCTTGGTCAAAAACACAAAGCGGATGGCGTCCACCCCCACTTCATCCATGAGTTCCTTGAGAGTCACAAAGCTCCCGGCCCGCTTGGACATCTTGATCTCCCGGCCGTCTTCCCAGAGCTTGACCAGCTGGATGAGCATCACCGAGAGCCATTCAGGAGAGATCCCGTGTGTGGCCAGGGCCGCTTTCATGCGGGGGACATACCCGTGGTGATCCGCCCCCCATATGTTGATGGCCTTTGTAAACCTTTTCTGATGCTTCTCAAGATGGTAGGCAATGTCTGACGCAAAGTACGTAAACTCTCCATCCCCCTTTCGGATCACCCGATCCTTGTCATCACCGAAATCCGAGGTCTTGATCCACAAGGCCCCTTCATGCTCATACAAAACCCCTTTTTCCTTCGCCACCTTCAGGGTCTCTTCAAGGCACCCGGTACGGTACAAATCGCTCTCGCTGGACCAGACATCAAAGGACACCCTGAACCGTTTCAGGTCGTCCCTGAGCTCCGCCAGCATGATTTCTTTTCCCCTGCGGGCACAGTGCGCCCGGGCCTCGGCCGCGGACAGGCTGTTCAGATCCGATTCCCCGGCTATCTTCCGGGCCAGATCCCGGACATAATCACCGTGATAGCCGTTTTCAGGGAAGGGATAGGCCGGGTCTTCCATCTGCCTGAACCGGGCCCAGATGGATTCACCCAACATATTGATCTGCATCCCTGCGTCATTGATGTAAAACTCCCTTACCACCTGGTATCCGCAGAAAGAAAGCACCCTGCACAGGGTATCCCCCAGCGCGGCGCCCCTTCCATGGCCCAGATGCAGTGGGCCCGTGGGATTTGCGCTCACAAACTCCACCAGCACATGCTCACTGCTGCCCGTGTCGCTCCTCCCATAATCGGCCTTCAACCTGACGGCCTCGGAGAGGATCCTGCACCATTCCTTGGCGGCGATCTTAAAATTGATGAATCCCGGCCCTGCCACCTCTGCTGCTTCCAGCAATCCTTCATGGTCCACCAGATTTTCCACCATACTCTGGGCAATTTCCCTGGGCGACCGTCTCTGGCTTGAGGCCAGGGTGAGGGCCAGGTTGGTGGCAAAATGCCCATGCTCCGGGTTATTGGGGACCTCGATCACATAATCGGGGGCCGCACACGGCACCAGTGTGCCATGTTCAAAACAGTGCGTTAATGTAGACTTGAGAAGTGCATCCAACCGCTTTTTCATTTTCCGTATTCCCTTCGATTCATTCGACCTATGGTACAAAATACCTCGTATGAGATGGTATCGGCCCATCTGGCAATGTCATCTCCCCGGATCTCTTCTTGTCCCTGGGCCCCCAGGATGACGGCCTCGTCACCGGCCTTGACAGAAGGCACATGGGATACATTGCAGATGGTCAGGTTCATGCAGACATTCCCGATGATGGGGGCCCGTTTACCCCCGATGAGCACACATCCCCTGTTGGACGCCCGCCTGGGTATCCCATCCCCATACCCGGCCGACATCACGGCCACCCTACAGGGCCCCTGGGTATGGTAGGTCCGGCCGTAACTGACCGGAGACCGGTGGTCAAGGGTCCGCACCTGAAGAATACGGGCGTGGAAGCGCATCACAGATCTCAGATGGACAGGGCTGTCAAAATCCGGGGCCGGAAGACCGCCGTAAAGCATGATACCGCACCGAACCAGATCAAAATGCAATCCTGGGTCGGCCACCACCCCGGCACTGTTGGCCATACTGTTAAACTCAAGGGCAAGGCCCGTAGAACGGGCCGCAGACACCGCCCCTTCAAAACGCGTTCTTTGATCCTCGACAAACAGGCTCCCGGGCTCATCCGCGGTGGACAGATGCGAGGTAATGCCCGCCAGGTCCAGATGTTTTAAACCTGCCAACCGTTCGAGGAATTCAGATACATGGGTATACGAAATCCCCAGCCGGCCCATGCCGGTATCGATCTTCAGATGCACGGGAACCTGTTTGTGCCGCCTGCCGCCTTCCTGATCCAGCATCCGGGCTACATTCAGGTCGTAAATAACCGGGATAAAACGATTTTCAACGACCGCGTCGCACTCCTCACGGCTGCTCAGACCGCACAACACCATAATCGGGACCCCAATTCCCGCCTTCCTGAGTTCAAGGGCCTCACTCACATGGGCCACCCCCAGGGCGTGTATCTTATTTTTTTCCAAGGTGCGGGAGACCGGCACAAGACCATGGCCATAGGCATCCGACTTGACCACGCCGACCACCCGGGCATGCCCCTTCAACAGTCCACTGATCTGATGGAGGTTGTACGTCAGGGCCTCTAAATCCACGGCGACACAGTTGGGATGGGTGTGCATGAGATGTCTTTCATTCCTTTGTTTTCAGGACACCATAATGGTTCCCTTCCTAACTGATCTGTGCTCATAGTTCAAGCACTATATGGGGCCGTAAGGCCCGCTCCCGTGCACATGGTTGACAAAGGCACATCAGCAGGAGTATGGTGCCTGGAATTGATCAAGAGCCACGTCAACCCATCTTCGGATTGAGTGCTCTATTTTTTTATCCGCCCACTCAAGGTGAAAGCACACAACCTGCGGAGACTGGGCCTTAGGCTCGTAGAGGCCAGCCCACGCCTCGGAGCGCACAAGGGATTTTTTTCAAAGGTCTCGTTGTGCAAGTGCATCTGGCGGAAGGATTGAGCCAGGGAGGGCATTCCCGCTATGGGAGCGGATTCTAATGCCATATCGGGGTAAACAAAATGAAATTTTTCTTTTCCCTGTTGGGGCTCGTGCTTATTGTGGAAGGCCTTCCCTATTTCGCCTGCCCTGACAAAATGAAAAAATGGGTAGCCATCATCCAAGAATTACCCCCTTCTCGACTGCGGCTCATGGGATTTTTGGCCATGGCCGTGGGGCTCTTCATGGTCTACCTCTTCAGGGCATAAAATCGTTTGACTTTAAGATAGATTTTTTTTAAGTTAGGCGATTTAAAATTAGCAGGATGTTTCACATAAGGGAGTACGAGTATCATCTGCCACAGGAATTGATAGCCCAGGTCCCGGCCAAAAGACGGGATCACTCCAGACTGCTGGCCATGGATCGTTTTACAGGCACGCTTTCGGATCAGCGCTTCTTCGAGCTGCCCGACCTGCTTGCGCCCGGGGACCTTCTGGTTCTGAACAACACAAAGGTGGTCCGGGCGAGGATTTACGGCCGCAAAGAGAGCGGGGGCAAGGTCGAGGTGGTGGTACTGGAGCATCCGGAGGCCAGCAGTCCGAGTCCGGATACGCGTTTATGTTTGATAAAGTCTTCCAAACGCCCCAAACCGGGAACGTGCCTGTTTTTTGACAACGGCCTGACAGGCGTGGTGGAAGGGCATGCAGACCGCGGCAGGGTCAAAATCACCTTTACCGGGGAACGGGAGGTAGACCAGTTCCTTGATGAAACCGGGCGGCTGCCCCTTCCGCCCTATATCAAGCGGGATGCCAAAAGCCCGCTCAACACCCTTGACAGGGAAAGGTACCAGACCATCTACTCGGAAAAGCGGGGCGCCGTGGCCGCGCCCACAGCCGGCCTCCATTTCACGCAGGCGGTGATGAACAAACTAAAAAAACGGGGTATCTCCGTTACTTGCCTGACGCTCCATGTGGGGTACGACACCTTCCGACCGGTGGCGGCAGAAGACATTCGGAACCATAGGCTGGGAGGGGAATATTATCGGATTGAAGATGAGACCGCAGATCGAGTCAACCAGACCCGGGAGAAGGGGGGACGGGTGTTTGCGGTGGGCACCACCGTGGTCAGGGCCCTGGAATCCTCACACGCCCAGGGCCGGATCATTCCGGGCACGGGTCAAACCACGCTTTTGATTACCCCGGGATATACCTTCGGTGTGGTGGATGGGATGATTACCAACTTTCATCTGCCCAAAAGCTCATTGCTCTTTTTGGTTTCAGCCTTTGCCGGCCTTGATCTCATAAAAAAGGCTTACGCCCATGCGGTTTCAAACCGCTACAGGTTTTACAGTTACGGAGATGCCATGCTGATTCATTAGTCCGCCTCAGGCGGATCAGTTTTCGGATTCCAGAAAGTCCACAAGCTGAACAATGAGATTTGACCACTAAGATTCGGCCGCAGTCCACGGCCTATATCGGGTTTTTTTGAAATTTGGAATTCAGGGTAAAGCACAGGGCCCGGGATTGCGGGGCCAGGACAGGAAAGGTCACCACCGCTCACGGGGCCTTTGAAACCCCGGCCTTCATGCCGGTGGGAACCCAGGGTTCGGTCAAGGCGGTCTCCCCGGAGGATCTCCGGGAGACCGGCGCCCAAATTATCCTGGCCAACACCTATCACCTCTATCTCAGGCCCGGCCATGAGGTTATACGGCGGCTGGGCGGCCTGCACCGGTTCATGCACTGGACAGGCCCCATACTGACCGACAGCGGCGGGTTCCAGGTCTACAGCCTGGCCGCCCTTCGGACCATATCGGAAAAGGGGGTGACGTTCCAATCCCATGTGGACGGGTCCACACATTTCATCGGCCCGGAAGCGGCCATAGAGATTCAGCGAGGCCTGGGAGCGGATATCATTATGGCCTTTGATGAATGCGTCTCTTACCCTGCGGAACGTGAATATGTTTCAAAGGCGGTTCGGCTCACCACTCAGTGGGCACGCAGATCGCTTGAATACAAAAGAGGAGAAAATCAGGCCATTTTTGGCATCATTCAAGGCGGCATGCATACAGACTTGAGGGAACAAAGCGCCCGGGAACTGGTGGATATGGGATTTGACGGGTACGCTTTGGGCGGGCTCTCCGTGGGGGAAGATCGTTCCACAAGACTCAGGGTCATCAGGGATACCATCGGATTCCTTCCCCGAGACAGGCCCGTATATGTGATGGGGGTGGGCGCCCCGGACGATCTTGTAGAGGGGGTCAGACTGGGTGTGGATATGTTCGACTGTGTGATGCCCACACGGAATGCAAGAAACGGAACCCTGTTCACCCGAAACGGAAAGATGACCATTAAAAACGCCCGATACACGGAAGACCCAAGGCCTGTGGATGAAGGCTGCGATTGCTATACCTGCACCCATTATTCAAGGGCCTACCTGAGGCACCTGTTTATGGCGAGAGAGATCTTGGCGTATAGACTGAACACCATCCATAACCTGGCCTATTACTGCCGACTGATGGCGGAATTGCGCGCCGCTGTTTCAGAAGACCGCGTGGGCCAGTATGTCCGGGAATTTTATGATCTGCAACAGGCGGGTATGCCGGAATAGAGAATCTTTGTCTGTAATCCGCCGAACGCGGAAAGCCAGGATGTTTTTTTTGGAAGAGAACCCATTTGATTCATTAGTCCGCCGCAGGCGGATCAGGCGCTCAGTTTCCCTCATGAAGGGGTATTTCGCCCGCTCGTGCTTTGCACAGCAGGCGGTGGCCACAAAACCTAAAACCTGAATCCCGCTGGGAGCGGGAAAAGTCGAAAGGGAGGTTTTTCTGAATGGATTTTTTAGCGTATGCCATGGGTACAGGCGGTGGCGGTGCAGGTGGAGAAGGCGGCGGCTTCGGCGCCTTCATTCCCCTCATTTTAATGTTTGCCATCTTCTATTTCCTGCTCATCAGACCACAGCAGAAAAAGGCGAAACAGCATAAACAACTGCTCTCCTCATTGAAAAAAGGCGATCGTATTATCACTTCCGGTGGCCTTCACGGACTCATCACCGGGATCGCCGACGACGTGGTCACCGTGGAGATTGCCCCCAAAGTGAGAGTAAAGATATCCAGGGGCTCCATATCCGGTATCACTGGAAAGGCCCAACCCCAGGCCCAGTAGCATGTTTAGGGAAGGCCGGTGTAAAGGCTTTGTTGGTAATCCCGCAGAATTTGCAGGACAAAAAGCGAAGATATTTGATTGTCGAAGATCCGTCTTTAGCGGGATTAAGCCTTTAGGTTCATGAGAAAAAGGTTTCCCCGCCGTGGGCGGGAAACACTGGCCATCCCGCCCACGGCGGAATTGCGGTCAGAGCACAAACAACAAATCCAGTATGGGAATTACTCAAGCGGAGCATAACAAGTGTCGAAAAGCTTAAAATGGCGTGGTGCAGTTGCATTATTTGCAGTGCTGGCGGCCTTGGTCTACCTGGTCCCGTCCATAGCAGAAAAACCACCGGCATGGTGGTCCAGCGTGCTTCCCTCGGACAAGGTTCAGCTGGGACTCGATCTTCAGGGCGGAATGCACCTGGTGCTGGAGGTGCAGGCCTCGAAGGCGGTGGAGAACCATCTTGAACGAATGGTGGAGGAGCTGAAACGGGATCTCAGGACCGACAAAATACGATATGCCGAATTGCGGCGGGACGGGCTGGACGGGATCAGGGTGACGCTCATGCGGCCGGAAGATGAACCCATTTTCCAGGATATCCTGGAAGCCGGATACCGAGATTTCGAGGTGGAAGCCTCGGGAGAGGAGGACGGCCGGCCGTGGGTCAGGCTTGAGTTGATGTCCAAGGCCAAAAGACAGGTCAGACAGATGGCCGTGGATCAGGCCCTGGAGACCATCCGCAACCGCATTGACCAGTTCGGCGTCAGTGAGCCGGACATCAGACCCCAGGAAGACAGCAGGGTGTTGATTCAGTTGCCCGGCATCAAGGATCCCAAACGGGCCATGGCCTTGATCGGGAAAACCGCTCTGCTTGAATTCAAACTGGTGGACGAAGAACACAGCGTGGAGGCGGCGCTCAAGGGGGATATTCCCCCCGGGGACGAGATCCTCTACCAGGTCGCCATAGACCCCGAAACCGGGCGCGAGACCAAGATTCCCTATCTTCTCAAGAAGAGAACCGCACTGACCGGCGAATATATCACCGACGCACGGGTACAGATCGACAGTCGATATAACGAGCCCTACGTCTCCCTGTCATTTGATGCCCGGGGTGCGCGGATTTTTGAGCAGATCACCGGCCAGAACATCAAAAAGCGGCTGGCCATCGTGCTGGATAACAAAGTCAATTCCGCACCGGTGATTCAGGACAAAATTTCCGGGGGGAAGGCCCAGATCACCGGGCGATATACCACGGAAGAGGCCAGAGATCTGGCCATCGTACTCAGGGCCGGCGCCCTCCCCGCCCCGGTCAAGATCATCGAAGAACGGACCGTGGGACCTTCTTTGGGCCGGGATTCCATAGAAAAGGGATTCAAATCCGTGATCATCGGCGGGGCCATTGTCATTATTTTCATGGCCATCTATTACGGGCTTTCCGGCCTTGTTGCCGACCTGGCCCTCTTTTTGAACATCATTTTTATTATGGCGGGCCTGGCCTTTTTCAGCGCCACCCTTACTTTGCCCGGTATCGCCGGGATCATCCTCACCATCGGCATGAGCGTGGATGCCAATGTGTTGATCTTTGAACGAATCCGGGAGGAACTGCGGCTGGGGAAGACGCCCAGGGCCTCCATAGAGGGGGGCTATGGAAAGGCCCTGGTCACCATCCTGGATGCCCAGGTGACCACGCTCATCGCGGCCCTGGTCCTTTTTCAGTTCGGTACGGGCCCGGTCAGGGGGTTTGCCGTTACCCTGAGTATCGGGATTCTGGCCAGCCTGTTTACGGCCATCTTTATAACCAGGATTATTTTCGATTTTCTGTATGTAAAGCGGAAGCGGCAGCGGATAAGCATATAGAAAATCTCAAGAAGCACAAAAAACCTGAGCTGGAGTCGCTATAGATGCAATTTATAAAACCGGGTATTAATCTCAATTTCATTGGAAAGCGCCACATTGCGTTCGGCCTTTCCGGTCTGATGATCCTTATGACCATCTTTCTCCTCTTTCTGCGGGGGGGGCCCAATTACGGGGTGGACTTCTCCGGGGGGGTCCTGATACAGGTCAAATTACCGGAAAAAAAGTCCCCTGCTGAGATCAAACAGGCACTGATGCCTGTTCAGTTGAAAGACAGTATTGTGCAGGATTTCGGTGAACAGGGTCAGGAATATCTGATCCGAATACGGGAGACCAATATCGAGTTACAAGGGTTGAGTGACCGGGTGGAGCGCGCACTCAAAGACCGGTTTGGTGAAAATGTTGAGATGAGGCGGGTGGAGATGGTGGGTCCCAAAGTGGGGGAAGATCTGAGACAAAAGGCGTTGTTCGCCATATTCTACGCCCTCCTCTTCATTGCCATTTACATATCCGGACGATTCGAGCTGAAGTGGGCCATGAGCATCGTGATGGCCCTCTCCCTCGCCATCGTAGTCTATGCATTCTCCAGAATGGGCGTCGGCATCACCTGGCTTATTCTGGTCGCCCTCATCGTGACCATCACCCTGTGCTGGTTTTTGAACCTGAAATATGCCCTGGGGGCCATTGTTGCACTGGTCCACGACGTGACCATCACGGTGGGTGCCTTTGCCTTGACAGACAAAGAAATCTCCCTTTCCATCATTGCCGCTTTTCTCACCATTGTGGGATATTCCCTGAATGACACCATCATTGTTTTTGACCGCATCCGTGAAAATTCAAGGCGGTTTCGAAGAAGGCCTTTTGCGGAAACCATCAACACCAGTATCAATCAAACCCTGAGCAGAACCGTGCTCACCTCCACCACCACCTTGATCGTGGTGCTGGCCCTCTTTATTCTGGGAGGCGGGGTCATCCACGATTTTGCTTTCGCCCTGTTAATCGGCGTATTGACCGGGACCTATTCGTCTGTGTTCGTGGCAAGTCCTGTACTGTTGATCTGGGAAGGCAGGGCCAGGGATCGAAAAAAACAGCCTAACCCGGTCTAAAACAAGCGCCTCAACTCCCTGTCCCGGCTCTCCGATCATGGCGCACAAGTCGGGCGTGTGGTAAAAAACTCAAAAGACCCTGGCGCGAGATCCATTCATTGTTGGAAAGTAGCAGGAAAAAATCCGCTTTTCGCAGGCCCGCCTTTTGGGTGACAGCCCTGCTGATCGTCGGCGGTTTGGCCTCAGGCTGGTGGGTCTGGCAATATACCTCTACGCATCCTCACCGTCTCGACTATATCCTCATCAGCATCAGCGGGGAACCTCGAAAGGTACTCTCCGGTGAAACCGTTCATCTCCATCCGGATGACCGCGTCAAGATCCTCAAGATCTCCACCAGCATTCCCCTGAATATGGGTATCCGCCTGGTGGCCGCAGACATTGACATCAACGCCCTTCGCTATGACTCCATGACCCTTCACGCCCTTCTGCCCCAACAGGACCCTTTTGAACGATACACCTTTCCCATTGAGGTTAAACATAACAACCAAGTCATAGGGGATGTGACATGGATCGTTCAGCCCTTTGTAGAAGACTGGCTGGAAAAGGCCAACCGCATCATAGACGATGAAAAACGCTTGGCTCTTCTGGAGCGGGCGGTTCGGCGACACCCCGCAGATGAGCGGCTCCAGCGCCGGCTGCTGGAGGAGTACAAGGCCCAGAAAAAACTGAAAAAGGCCGCCGGCGTGCTGGTGGACCTGGCCGAAAGGGAGACCTCCTACGACATCCTGACGGAACTGCTGGACATATATCGCCGGTTACATAACCCTGATGGGATCATCGCCGTGTTAAGGCGGCTGTTGAAGCTTAACCCCAATGACCTGAAAACCAGAAAGGCCCTGGCAGAGGCCCTGACAGAGGAAGGGGAATGGCGACAGGCCATAGATGAATATCAGGCCCTTTTGAAGCAGACCGAACCCCAGGACAGTCTGTATATCCACAAGCACTTAGGCTATCTCTATACCCAGCTGGGCGACGTCAAACAGGCCATTGCCGCCTACCGTCATGCAGCCAAACTGGATCAGAAGGATGCCAACATACACTATAATCTCTCTTATCTGTATGAACAGATCGGGGAAAAAGAGAAGTCTGATTTCTACCTGAGCAACGCCGTCACCCTCAAGTCGGACGACATTGAAAGCCGGTTAAAACTGGCGGAGAGCCTTGTGGAAAAGGAAAAATACCCGAGAGCCAAAAAGCACCTTTCAGCGGTATTGAAGAAACAGCCCGACTCGGTCGAGGCCCTGGTGTTGATGGCCCGGATACTTGAAAACCAGGGGGATAAAGACGCCTTAAAAAAGACATACCGCAAGCTCCTTTCCGTGAACCCGGAAAACGAGACCCTCGTATACAACCTGGGGGTCCTGGAATATGAGACCGGCAATCTAACAGCAGCCCGGGAACATTGCAGTCAATACGTAAAATCACATCCGGATGATCCTACGGCCCATGGAATCCTGTTCGACATTTACCAACAGCAGAACCAGCCGGAACACGCCTTTGAGGAAGCCAAAACCCTGGTCAGGCTAAGGCCGGAAGATCCAGGCCCCTACCCCTTTATCTTTGATTACCTCCAAGAAAAGGGCCGATATCAACAGGTGATACCCATCATGAAAAAAGGGCTCGAAACCAATCCGGACGCACTTGATCTGAGGGAATACCTGTTGGAGGCCTATATTGAAACCGGAAACACGGATGGGGCAATCATAGAGGCCAGAAAACTCCTGGAAGCCCGCACACCGGATGTCCTGCCATTGATGCAGGCCCTCTTCACCTATCTCCATAAAAAGGACGATTACTCATCTATCATCTCCATAATGAAGAAGGGGGCAGAGCAGTATCCGAATATCCTCTTTTTTCGGGAATGTCTAATCCTGGCGTACTTAAAGACCGACCAGGAAAACCAGGCCATCACCGAGATGGAAGCCCTCCTCAAGGCCAGACCCAAGGATGTGAAGCTGCGCCTCCAATTGGCCGGGCTGAAGGAAAAAAAGGGTGACCTTACCGGGGCCGCGACCGCGTACAAACAGGTCCTGGAGTTGGATCCCGATCATCAGGAGGCCTCTGAGGCCTATTTGCGGCTGAGGTTGGAGGGGGTCAAGAAGGAGGAATAACGCTGCAATCCTAACGGGTTTGCCCCATTCTGCCATAAGGCCCGGAGGGAGCATTACCGATTTGTTAAAATGGTTTTCACGCATTAGCTTATTCACTTTTTGAGCAAAAGCCTTGTAATCAGGTGTCAGGTGTCAGGTGTCAGAAGGAAGAAATGAATTGGCAGACACCCGACACCTGACACCTGACGCCTGAAACAATAAATTCTTGGATAGCAATTAACAAACTGGTAATGCACCCGGCCCGGAGGCAGGCCGAAAATACCATGCCGCTACCCCATTACGACGTCACTGCCGGCGTTATAAGAAAATGTGAAAAGGTCCTGATCAGCCGAAGACCGGCCGGGAGCCATCTGGAGGGATACTGGGAGTTTCCAGGCGGAAAACAGGAGGCTGGGGAGGACCTTAAACAGTGCTTAGAGCGGGAGATAAGCGAAGAACTGGGGATTACGGTGACGGTGGACGACCTATTCCTGAAGGTGGAACACACCTATACCACCAAACGGATCACCCTTCATGTCTTCACCTGCACCCTCATATCCGGAACCCCTGAGGCCCTCGGGTGCAGCGCTTTTCAGTGGGTACATGTGGAAGATCTTTTCCGGTTCACTTTCCTCCCGCCTGATGTAAAGATCATAGCTCTTTTGAAAGAGCACCTGTGCGGGGGGGAGGTACATCCTCTGCCATCAGGTCCGAAGTGACGCGTTAACCCCATTCACCAAAGGAGAGATACGCCATGTTTTATAAACAGGATGACACTGGATTCAAGGCCCCGGCGGACGGAGTACAATTAAAGACACTGGTCCATGGAGAAAAGACCCTTTTGTGCGAATTCAGACTGAAGAAGGGGAGCCGGGTTCCCGAACACAGCCATCCCCATGAACAGACCGGCTACATGGTCTCAGGAAGGCTGAAATTTATGGCTGGCGATGAAACCTTTGAGGCCTTACCCGGAGACAGCTGGTGTATTCCGGGAAATGTGGTCCACATGGCAGAACCCCTGGAGGATTCCGTGATCGTGGAGGTTTTTTCTCCGGTGAGGGAAGAGTATTTATAGGGCCCCAGCCGCTGAAACCTCTCCCAGAGTGGTACCGCTTTTTTTGGATGAAAACTACTGAACCGGTTTATCCAGCTTTTTACTTAAGGCCTGGGTGTCGGAGGATAGGACGGGTTTTGTCAGCAGTACCACCAGGTCAAAGGTGTCCGTGCGGTCGGTGCCGTTTTGAGAATAGGTGACCGCAAGGGATTCCTCCTCACCTGCCTTTTGTATGGAACCGGCCGCACCTTCTACCATACTAAGCCCTGCGATCTTTTGCGCATCCGCCAAAAACTGTTCTTTGAAATCCGGACACAGGGGGGAGATGAGTGTGATCTTTAGACCTTCGGTCCGGTCCAGGGCCAAAATGGACTCGTTGACCCCCAGGACCACAGAGGACAGGAGATGGTCCTCATCCGCCTCAGGCTGGGTCTGAACCATGGCCAGGCGCCCGGGGATCTCGCCGTCCAGCGGGGAGACCACCATGCCGTCGGTGGGACCGGTGGGAGAGAGCATCCGCTCAAACTGAAGGTCGGTGATCACGTCCGCATAGGCGCCGTATCCCAATTCAGGGGCAATGTCGGAAAAGGCGTTGTCCTGACCTCTGGTGATGATCACATCGTCAAATTCCAGGTCCAGCACTTCATCCGGCACATCAAAGTCTATGGCCTCCACACCGCATTCGGCCCAGCACAGGGCACACCCCAAGCAGCGGCGACAACTGAGGCAGCGCTTGGCCTCGGTTGCGGCCACTGATTCGGGAAACCCGGTTTCCACTTCATTGAAGTTGCCGCGTCTCTCATTCACGGAGATTTCGGGCATCTCCGCCCTGGGGGAAGGCACATCGTCAAAGGGAACAATGTAACGTTTTTCCTTTTCGTAGATCATCTATTATTTACTCCTGAGGTATTCATCAATTCCGATGGCTGCATTTCTACCTGCGGCCACGGCACGGATGGCAATATCCGGCCCGGTGACCACATCCCCTCCTGCAAATACCCCGGGGATATTGGTTTGGCAGGTGTCTTCATCAATTTCAAATGTATTCCAGCGAGAGAGGCTGAACGCATGATCCTGGGGCAGAAATTCAAGATCGGTCCCCTGGCTGATGGCGGGAACGATGGTCTCGGCATCGATGACATATTCCGATCCCTCAATGGGGACCGGGCGTCTGCGGCCAGAGGCATCAGGCTCTCCCAGCTCCATTTTGATGCATTTCATCCCTACAACTTTCCCGTCCTTGCCCAGGATCTCCACAGGCGCGGCCAGATACTGCAAAATCACTCCTTCATGTTCCGCAGCATCGATCTCCCAGGGGTTGGCGGGCATCTCTTTTTTGGTCCTGCGGTAGAGGATATACACCTCGTCGAATCCCATTCTCCATCCCACGCGCGCCGAGTCTATGGCCGCATTTCCCCCGCCGATGACAATGAGTTTCCCTTTCCCCTGGGTGGGGTTTAAGGCCTGGTCTCTCAAAAAGGTGACGCAATCGATAATCCCATGCCCCTCGTAGTCTTCCTCGCCCGGGACCCGCAGTTTTAATCCTTTATGGCACCCGGCCCCGATAAACAGGGCGTCATATTCTTCTCTTAAATCTTCAAACGAAATGTCCTCCCCGATGCGGGTTTCATACTGGATCTCCACGCCCATGTTGCAGATCAAATCCACCTCCCGCTGGAGGAGTTTTTTGGGTAAGCGGTACTCTGGAATGCCCACCCACAGGTATCCACCGGGAACGGGAAGGGCCTCAAAGATTTTGATCGCCTTATACCCCATTCTGGCCAGGTGATAGGCGCAGGTGAGTCCGGCCGGCCCCGCGCCCACAATGGCCACCTTCTCCGGGTGCGTTTTCTCCGGCATTTCATAGACCGGTTCAATGCCTTCATTTAATTCCACATCGGCCACAAATCGCTTTAAAAAACAGATGCTGATGGGCTCATCCAAGTATTGACGGTTACAGGCGGTCTCACAGGGATGGGGACAGACCCGGCCGATGCTTCCGGGAAGGGGGAGCCGGTCCCGAATGGTCTTAAGGGAGTCCAGATATCGGCCATCCGCAATCAATCCCACATAGGACCGGATGTCCAGGTTCAGGGGACATGTCCGCTGGCAAACGGGCATCTCCTCCTTATAAATGTTGTATTCGGCGGTCACCGGATTATAAAAATCAACCGCGGTACGAAACCCTAAGCCCTCATTGAAATCGTCCAGCATATTCACCGGACAGACTTTGATACAAGCCTTGCAGTCGTTGCATTTGGCATTGTCCACCCTGAGGCCGTGTTGAATAATGCGGGTGGAATAGGCTTCATCCTCGGAATTGACCTTCTTGATGTCGCTATAGGGAAGAATGTCAATATTGGGGTCATTGCGTACCTTGTCCAGATCCGGATTCACAAATGCCTGGTCCGGGCGGATCAACCGATCCCGGGGAATACGTTCCGCTCCCAGGCTGGGAAATTTTTCAACCAGGGTGACCTTTGCCCCTTCCTCACTTTTTTGAAGAGCGGCCCTTACCCCCTCGGGCCCGCCTCCCACAATCAAGACTCTGCTATCATCCACTTTGCTACCCCTCTTGCGGAATTATCTGAAAATACGGTGTCCGGTCGGAGACCTTACCCAGCTTGACCATGCCTTTGCGTTTCAGGGCAGTGACATACTTAAACACCCGTTCAGGCGGGATGGCGAGGGTCTGGGCCAAGGCCTTGACGGACCGGGCCCCTTCTCTCAGTTCTCTCAGGATCTCCTGGACTTCGGTTTCTTCAACAATAATCATATCAATGGCCCGGTTGAATTCATGCTCGGTAAACACTTCGCCGTACATGTTTCCGGACTCCAGAAAAGGCGTGCGTTTTCCGATGACCCATCTGATCTTCTCCCCGGCAAGCACGGCCTCGGCCGTTTCCATTTTTCGGAAAATATCCGGGGCCTTGACCGGGTCTCCACCGCCCCCTATGGGACCGAGCTCCCGTATTTTCTGATCAAATTCGGAAACCAGATTCACAAAGACAGCGGCCTCACCACTGGAACACTGCCTGAAGGCCAGTCGGTCTTGGTTGAGACCCACATGCTGGAGCAGTCTTCGGGTAATGTCCATTTTGGCCTTGGCCTGGACATTACCGGTAATGTAATGACAATCTCCAAAATAACACCCGACCACCAACATCCCGTCAAGGCCCTTTTTAAAGGCGCCGGCCACCATGGCCGGATCCACCCGGCCCGTGCACATGAGCCGGACGATTTTGATCTCCGGTGTGTACTGTAGTCTGGAAACTCCAGCTAAATCAGCGGCAGAGTATCCTCACCAGGTACAGCAAAGTGTTAAAATCTTGGGAACGAATTCACTCACTTTAAATCTCCTTTAT
>JAWLET010000020.1:16836-21468 GCA_041685955.1 Desulfobacteraceae bacterium
TGCTGATAGCAGGTGGCTGCACACACCCCGCACCCTTTGCATGCCACATCGATCACATGGACTTTTCGCCCTTTTTCCGTTTGTTGGATCTCCAGTGCCCCATAGGGGCAGAGGGCCACACACAGTCCGCAGCCCCGGCATGCATCTTCGTCCGCCAGCACCGAAATAATGGGCTCCACCTCCACCGACCCCTTGGCCAGGGGGATCGAGGCCCGGGATGCGGCCCCCAGGCCCTGGGCCACCGCCTCGCGGATATTGGACGGAAATCGGGCGCTGCCGCACAAAAACACCCCGTCAGTGGCAAAATCAAGGGGTTTCAGCTTTACATGCCCTTCCAGGAAAAACCCGTTTTCATCAATGGGAACCCGAAGCAGCTGCGATGTGGTCTCTGCATCCTCATGCGATATCAGCGGGGTGGAGAGCACCACCAAATCCGCTGAAAGATCCATATGGCGACCCAGCAGGTTATGATATACGCCTACCTTGTCAGTAGTAACTTCCGGGGGATCGGCTGGATCGTAATTGATATATCGGACCCCCTTCTTCTTGGAATCGCGGAACATCTCTTCGTTTTCCACGCCGTACATCTGCATGTCCCGATACAGGATGGACACCCTGGCTTCCGGATTCTGCTCCCGTATCAGCATGGCATTTTTTACCGCGGTCTGACAGCATATCCTGGCGCAATAGGCCCGTTCCTCGTTTCGGCAGCCCACACATTGGATCATGACCACGTTCTTGATGTCCGGATTCAACCCGTTCTTGAGCAAGGATTCCAGTTCCAGCTGACTGATCACCTGTTTGGCGTCATAGCCGTACAGGCCCTCAGGTACCAGGGCACGGCCTCCGGTGGCCACGATCACCACGCCCACATCAATTTTTTTATCCCCTGATTCGGTTTCAATGTCTGCCTGGTACTTACCGATAAATCCCTGGACTTCGGTAACCCTGGCGTTGGTGAAAACGGTGATTCGGGGATGTTCGGTGACGGCCTTGACCTTTTCCCGGACCAGGTCGCCGGCCTCCATCATGGTGGGTCCCACTTTATGAAGGGCATTGAGCATTCCCCCTAAGCCGGCTTCCCGTTCCACCAGAACCACTTCATACCCGCGATGGGCAATGGCCAGGGTTGCGGTCATCCCTGCAATGCCTCCGCCGATGACCAGGGCCCGGGTGGTCACCTCAGAGATGATGGGCTCCTGAGGTTCCAACAGGGCGGCCTTGGCCACACCCATTCGCATCAGGTCCTTGGCCTTGGCGGTCCCCTCTTCTGTATCCTTCATGTGAACCCAGGAGCATTGATCCCGAATATTGACCATCTCAAACAGGTAAGGGTTCAACCCCACTTCTCCGCAGGAACTTCTGAACAGGGGCTCATGGGTTCTGGGGGTACAGGAAGCCACCACCACCCGGTTGAGGTCCTGCTCTTTTATTCCCTTTTTGATCTCATTGATCCCCCCCTCTGAACAGGTGTACAGGTTTCTCTGCACAAAGGTTACGTGGGGCAGCTTTTTGGCAAATTCCTCCAGCGCCTCCATATCCAGGTACCCGGCGATGTTGGAACCGCAATGGCAAATAAATACGCCAATCCGGATGTCTTCATTTTTCTCAGGCAACGGCTTTCTCCTTCTTCGCTTCCGGTTGAAACACCACTTCAGCGGCCCGCTCGGCCGCACTGGAGGCCTGGGCCACGGATTCAGGGACATCCATGGGGGACTCGGCACAGCCGCAGACAAAGATCCCGGCCGTTTGGGTGTCAACAGGAGACAGGGGGGAGGTCTTGATAAATCCATAGGGATCCAGTTCAACACCCAGGGTCTCTGCCAGAGAAGCCATTCCCTTTACCGGCGCACAGGCAGTGGCCAGAATCACCATATCAAATTCCTGGCTCTTGACCTTTCGCTCCCGGGTATCTTCAAAGGTCACCACAGGATTATCATGAGACCCCTTTGAAATCTCGGCCACCCGGCCCCGTACATAGGAAACGTTTGAATCATTGCCCCCGCGAATCTTGTATTCTTCAAACCCCTTGCCCACTGCGCGGATGTCCATACCAAATATCACCGAAGTGGTCTCCGGCTCGTGCTCGTGGGCGATAATGGCTTCCTTGATAGAGTGCATACAACAGTATCCCGAGCAAAAGGGATAAAAGCGAAAGTCCCTCGAGCCCACACACTGGATAAAGGCCAGCCGCTTGGCCACCGTAAATCCCTCGGCCTGCTCCTTAAGGGCTTCAAGGGGCTCCACAACGGCGAGATGGGCCGCATACTTGTCCGCCCATTTCTTCCGGTCTTCGTCCCCCTCATATTGGCCTGCCTGGAATTTGGGGTAAAAGGATGCCGAGGATTCGCCATACTTCTCCTCCAATTTATCCAGGGTTTTTTGAGATTTTTTGGCCTGTTTTTCCAGCTGGGCCATCTCTTTCATGATCGCACGGTCCGAAGGCCGATCCAGATGACCTTCAGTAGGTCCGCTGGCACTCAACAGCCGCTCAAACTCTATGGCGGTCACCACATTGGGAATATCCGGGTAGTGATATTCAGGGATCTGGGAGGGATCAAATACGTCATAGCCCGCCGCAATGATGACGGCCCCCACATCCAGTTCAATGAACTGGTCTTTTTTGTCAAAATTGATGGCATCCGCCTGACAGGTCTTGGCACAGATCCCGCATTTTTTTCCGTTTAACTGCCGGCAGTGGTCGGCATCAATGGTGTGGGTGGAGGGAATGCCCTGGGCAAAATAGCTGTAAATGGCCTTCCGTTCTCCCAATCCTTCATTAAAGGCGTCGGGGACCACGGTCGGACATTTTTCAGCACAGGCGCCGCAGCCCGTACATTTGTCCTCTTCCACGTATCGGGTCTTTTTCCGAACCGTTGCGGTGAACTCCCCTGCCGTCCCTTTCAGGCCTTCCACTTCACTGTAGGCCAAAAGCTCGATATTGGGATGTCGACCGACATCCAGCATCTTAGGCGAAAGAATTCAGATGGCGCAGTCATTGGTGGGGAATGTTTTGTCCAGTTGGGCCATCTTGCCCCCGATACTGGGCAACTTCTCCACCAGATAGACCTTGACCCCCATATCGGCCAGGTCCAGGGATGCCTGTATCCCGGCGATCCCCCCGCCGATGACCAAAACGTCTTTGCTCACGATCAGACTCCTTACCAAATACGAAATTAATATTTTAAAATGCCCAGCGAACCGATTCCCGGTCCCGCCGTTCGGGCGGGACCGGGACTGCGGGATCTTCAATTTCAGCCTGCAAAATCCTCCGCTACGCTATTCGATCGGCCACCAGGTCAAACAGATCCTCGATATCCAACTTCAGATCAAAGGCCGCCTGGGTACATCGGAAGTGGATCTGGCATTTGGGGCAGGCCGTGACCAGCACGTCAGCGCCGGTCTGCTCTGCCTCCTCGAGCCGCTCCATCTGGATTTGCTTGGAGCAATTGGAGCAATTCATCCACCCGGTGGTGCCGCAGCACACTCCGTTTTCTCTGGACCGGGGCATTTCCACCAATTGGAGGCCCAATGCCTCAATGACCGCTCTCGGCGCATCATAGACCCCGGTTAGACGTCCCAGGCGACAGGGATCATGATAGGTGGCCGAGCCTGGGCTTTTTTCCAGGCCCACAGAGCCGTCCTGAAGTTTTTCCTGCAAAAGGTCGAGGACATGGACCGGTTCGAAATCCAGTTCACCAAAAAACTTGGGGTACAAGTGCTTGAATGTATAGTAGCCTTCCGGACAACTGAACACCACCCGCTTGGCCCCTGACGCAGCAATGGTCTCCAAGTTCAGCCGGGCCAATTGCTTGAACCGGGCCTCATCGCCGTTCCAGAGGGCATCGTGGCCGCAGCACCGTTCCTCATTGCTCACCGCCGGAGTCACCCCGCAATGGTTCAATATCTTGACCACGTTCTGAGCGTGTTGGATGGCCCCCGCATTAATATCCCTGAACACCACATCAAAGTAAGGCCTGCATCCCACAAAATAAAAGACCTCCCCCTGGTCCGTGGCAGTGCCCGATTCCACCCAGGAGGTCCGATTCTGCCTGATATCCCCGGTCTGCATGGCCATGATGGTCTGAAGCATGCCGTTGTGGGCGGGAATACCATTAAACCCGGCACTGTGGGCCTCATCACGCATCAGCCTGACAAACTCCGGGAAATCGATGTTTGCAGGACACCTCACACTGCACTGGGCACAGGTAAGACAACTCCACAGGGTGGGATCCGAAAACGCCTCCAGATCGTACAAAGATCTTTCGATGATCTGCCTCGGTGAAAAGTCAGGGAAGACCTTGGCCACCGGACAGCTTCCGGTGCATACACCGCAGTCAAGGCAGTAATAGGTTTGGGTCGTATCCACTAATTCAGCAACCGCAGTCATTATAAATGCCTCGATTTTTTTCAGGCCATCAGGCCGCTTTTTTTTGATTATAGGGTCCCAGGGCCTTGACCTCTTGAGTAAATTCCCTGGCCACCTCGGCAAAGCGGGTCCCTTCGGCCGAAGAGATCCACTCCAGTCTGAGTCGTCTCAGATCAATGCCCAGAATTTGTGCCAACTCCCGGGTCATTTCAAACATCTTTTCCGCCTTTACATTACCATCCAGGTAATGACAATCGCCGATG
>JAWLET010000021.1:0-6497 GCA_041685955.1 Desulfobacteraceae bacterium
GAGCGGCTGGAACTGCTAAAGCCGTTTGAAGCATGGAACGGGGAGGATTTTATAGATCTCCCCATTCTCGTCAAAACCCACGGCAAGACCACCACCGATCATATATCGCCGGGCGGAAAATGGCTTAAATACCGAGGCCATTTATCCAATATTTCAGAAAATCTCCTTGAAGGAGCCACCAACGCCTTTACCGGTGAGACCGGACATGGGACCAACATCCTGACCGGGGAAAAACACCAGAGGCTTTCCACCCTTGCCAAAATCTACACAAAACATGAGGGAGGCTTTGTGATCATCGGCGATGAAAACTACGGGGAAGGATCCAGTCGTGAGCATGCGGCCATGAGTTCGCGCTTTCTGGGCGCAAAGGTAGTCCTGGCCAGATCCTTTGCCCGGATCCATGAGGCCAATCTGAAAAAGCAGGGGGTGCTGGCCCTGACCTTCCAAGATCCACGGGATTATGAAACAATTGAAGCAGAGGACCGGATAAGTTTTCTGGATTTAAAGGGACTGGCCCCGGAAAATCCGGTAAGGGGTATGGTCAAGAAGAAGAAGACCGGTGCCCTTTCTGAACTTGTGTTGAATCACACCTTTACCCAGGAGCAGGTAACATGGTTCAGGGCGGGATCCGCGCTGAACACCGTCACTGAATGAGGAACCGGAAATGGACTGGGCAAAAGACCTGGCGGCGCAGAGAACCTATGGAAAACAAGATACCCTCTGCGGATACAAGCCTGAAACGCTATTAAAAGAAATTGAGGGATTCCATGGATTTATCGCACCGGGTCTATTGATCGGCGCCGTCATGGTGGACTGGGTCCAGGAACTCATGGGCCCTACGGTGGAGGCCGATGCGGTGGTGGAGACCTATCACTGCCTTCCGGACGCAGTACAGATATTCACGCCCTGTACGGTAGGAAACGGCTGGCTCAAGATCCTGGATTGGGACCAGTTCGCCCTGTCCCTGTACGACCGATTTACGCTTCACGGCTACAGGGTCTGGCTCAACCTTGCCAGGCTGAGCTCCTCCCCCCCGGTCCATGACTGGTACATGCGCACCCAGCCCAAATCGGCGCTCCCCAAGGACGTCCTGATCCCCGCCATCCTGGAGGCAGGCCGCAGCCTTCTCTCCTGTGTTCCCATTCGGATGACACGGCTTCATCATCGCAAGAAAAAAAGCGAGATCGGTATTTGTCCGGGCTGTGGCGAGGCCTATTCGACCGCAGTGGGCGATAGGTGCGTAACCTGTCAGGGGGAAGGCTATTATCGGATTGTTGAACGATGATTTGTGATGGTTGATTGGCCATCGGCTCAATTCCCGTTCATCAGGTAGGTTACCGCCTCTTCCAGGCCGTCCACGGTGAGTTCAAACATGGGGAAAATCTCCCGGATGACATTGATGGTGCGGGTGTAGGGCCACTCGGCGGCCATCTTGGGATTGAGCCAGACCGAATGGGGAAAGGTATCGGCAATAAACTGGAGCCGCTCATAGCTCGGTTTTCGGGTCCGCTCCTCAATATGAATGGAACCGTCCGTGGCCATCAATTCATAGGGGGCCATGCTGGCATCCCCCACTATGATGAACCGGGTTTCCGGGTCCCGGCGTACCAGTTCTTCCACAGGCTGGGGTTTTCGATACCGGGCCGCATCTTCCCAAAGATTGTCATAGATGGTGTTGTGAAAGAAAAAGGTCTTTAATTCCTTGAATTGGGCCCGAGCATAATTGAACAGGGTCTGGACGATCCCGATGTAGGGATCCATGGACCAGCCCCCGTTGTCTATGGCCAGGATGACCTTGAGTCGGTCCTTGAGGGCCCGGTCAAAGACAATCTCTATCTCACCGGCATTTTTCATGGTCTGATAGATGGTCTCATCCACATTGACCACATCTTTCGGCCCGGTAGGGACCAAGTTTCTGAGCCGCTTGAGGGCCTCCCCCATCTGGGCCTGGGTCAGAGGACCTTCCTGGGAATAATCGCGATACCGCCGGTCCATGGCCACCTTTACGGCGGATTTGTTTCTGGACACCCCGCCGACCCGCATGCCGCCGGGATGATATCCTGAATGTCCCACCGGCGAAGTACCGCCGGTACCGATCCATTTGCTGCCGCCGTGGTGTTCCTCGGTCTGTTCCTTCAACCGGTCCAGGAAATACTGAAGCAGTTCTTCAGGACTCATCTTATTCAGGGATTCTTCATCCACCCCGAGGGCATCGGCCATCCCTTTGGGGTCTTTCAACCACTCATCCAGCATGGTCTTGGCCACCTCATTGAGTTCGAACTCCTCCGGCTCCTTGAGATCGGCCCCTTCGAAGCGATGGGCGAATACCTGATCATACAAATCGAAATACCGTTCGCTTTTGACCAGGAGGGTCCGGGCGGCGGTATAAAAGTCATCAATGGAGGTAATGAGGCCCTGCTTCAGGGCCTCCTGAAGACGCAAAAAAGAGGTGGGAGAGGCAGGAATGCCCACCTGTCTCAATAGATAGAAAAAACTCGTAAACATATGCTCCTCCAAGTAAAGTGCATAGCGCAAAGCCATAATACAGTATATTTTGGCGATGCCCCATGCGCTATGCCTCAGGCTATATCCTCATCCGCCCAGCCGCCTGCCGGGATGCGGCATAGTCCGGGCTCTTCTTGAACAGAACGCCCAGGTAGGGCAGATCCCCCTTGATCAGGTGTTTTACCTTGAAATCCGGATCAGCCTGAAGGGCCCGAATCCAGTTGATCAATTCCCGGGTGGCCGGCTTTTTCTCGATCCCGCGAAACTCCCGCATCTTGTAAAAGGCCCGGATGGAACTGTCCAACAATTCCTTATGAATATCGGGAAAGTGGACCTGAACGATCTTTCGCATCATATCCGGATCGGGAAAGGCGATGTGGTGAAAATTGCAGCGACCTAAAAACGGGTCCGACAGATCCTTCTTGGCATTGGAGGTGATGATGATGACCGGCCTGTGGTTGGCCCGGATGGTCTTATCGATTTCGATGATGTCAAACTCCATCTGATCCAGGACATCCAGCATATCATCCTGAAAATCGGAGTCCGCCTTGTCGATTTCATCGATCAAGAGGACCACCTTTTCATCGGAGACAAATGACTGGCCGATCTTACCCATCTTGATGTACTCTTCGATCTGACTCACGTTCCGGGTAGAGTCTCCGAAACGGCTGTCATTTAAACGGGTGAGGGTGTCGTACTGGTATAGGGCATCCACCAGCTTCATGCTCGATTTGACATTGAGCACGATCAATTTCATGTCCAGGGCCTCTGAAATGGCATGGGCCAGCATGGTCTTGCCGGTCCCCGGTTCCCCCTTGAGCAAAAGGGGCATCTCCAGGGCCATGGAGATATTCACGATCTGGGCCAGCTCCTCATCCAGGACATATTGAGATGCGCCCTGGAACTTGCCGCTTGCGTTACTTTCTTCCTGCATATGCGTACTCCTTGTTAACGATGGAATTTTTTCGTAAAGCCTCTCAAACATAAATCTCTTCCAATCAGCAAAATCTAAACTGTTATTTTAACCATTTTTCGTGGCCGGTCAACCCCGCCGGTCAATAGATCCGACCCATGGGGGTTGCATTCAATGGGAATCCCTGCTAAACAGTGACCTTTAACAGGGAAAGTCTCGAACCCCTTTGATTTCTAATGGAGCAGTAAGATCATGCCTTTAGCCTTTGAGTCGACCAGTCACGGCACCATCGCCTTCGGATTTTTCAATATCGATTCCGACATGCTGCTTCTGGATCGCCTCTTTTTCTTCTCCACAGATTTTTGCCTTCACGTTGAAAAGCTGGCCGATCTCCATACCCCGAACTCATTTGCTACCGGGTGGACGGGATACGCCATCTCAGATGCCGAGCAGATCGGTGACCTCATGGGGGCCATACACGGGGTGCGCCATACCGGATTCATAGGCGAAGTCTATCAGCGGTTTCCCTTCCCTAAAAGGGAAGCGGATTTCAAGCAAAAACCGGAAGGCGACCAAACCCAGGCCGTAATGACATCCATCATCCAGAATTATGGTACCCCAGTGGAGATCCCCCTGGTGTTCAATCCGGAACCTCCCAGGATGGCCATTGGTCCTTATGAATTCACATTGGCCCAATTTGGGGCATTGATTCATTATGTGTGGGAAGGGGGATACCCAAAATGGCGAGAAGCCTCAAGGCCTGTGTATGTGATCCGGATGAAAACCCGAGTTGAGAAGAGTCCTCTAAATCTTTTTGCCGATCTATTTTGACAGGTGTTTCCACATGGCCGCGGCTTCGGCTTTTCCCCGGTCTTCCTCCACCGGTACCGGTTGGATGTCATCGGGCCCCCCTCCCCTCAAACGGGCGATCCGTTCCTGAAGCGGAGGGTGAGTGGAGAAAAGATGCATCAACCCCTGACCCGAGAGCGGGTTCACAATAAACATGTGGGCCGTGGATGGATTGGCCTGCATGGGCCGTTTTTTTGCAGCGGTTCCCAGTTTTTCCAGGGCCCCGGCCAGCCATTCCGGATTTCCGGTGAGTCGGGCCCCGCTGGCATCGGCGAGATATTCCCGGGATCTGGAGATGGCCATCTGAATGAGCATGGCGGCCAGGGGGGCCAGAATAGACATGACAATGAGCCCGATTCCGCCCAAGCCGCCCTCGTCATCGTCTGATCCACCCCCGAAAATGGCACTCCACCGGGCCATGGTGGAAAGGATCATGATGGCCCCTGCCATGGTGGCGGCAATGGAACCGATGAGGATATCCCGGTTTTTGATATGGGACATTTCGTGGGCCAGGACCCCGGTGGCCTCATGATCGTCCATGCTGCTGAGCAGGCCTTCCGTAACCGCTATGACGGCGTGATCCGGATTTCTGCCCGTGGCAAAGGCATTGGGAGACGATTCGGGAATGATATAGATCCGGGGCATGGGAAGGCCCGCCTTATTTGCCAGATCATTTACCGCGTTATACAGGCCTGGAAAATCCTCCATGCCCACTTCCCGTGCCTTGTACATTTTGAGCACGATCTTGTCCGAATACCAGTAGCTGAAAAAATTCATGCCCATGGCCAGGACAAAAGCCAGGATCATTCCCTGGCGGCCCCCAAAGAGCCCCCCGATAAAGACGATGAGCGCGGTCATGGCGCCCAAAAGAAGCGTGGTTCTAAACCAGTTTCCCATGATTCATACCTCGAAATGGACTTTAAAATAGAACATAAGGATTCAGGAGCAAAAATCAAGACGGCCCTGCAGTCTGCTGTTAAGCCACTGTTTTTAAGCATGATTCTCTTTTGATAAAACAAAGGAACTTTGAGTTACCGTGCCTACCCGAGGTGGGCTTTGCAACGCTTTCACAGTTTTGATATCATCTTTCGGTCGTACTTGGAGACTCCGGGGATTCGAGTGGACTCCAAGCGGGAAAAGCCCCTGTAGGCAGTGGAGCGTATAGACGTTATGGCAGAAATCAGTGTGATCATTCCCACCTTCAACAGGCCCCTGAAAACGACCCGGGCCATTGCATCGGTTCTGTATCAGACCGCTGGAGATTATGAAATCATTGTGGTGGACGACGGCTCCACCGACCACACCCTGGAGGCTCTGGCCCAGTTTACTGGACAGGTGCGGGTGATCACCCATGGGCGTAACTACGGGGTCTCTGCGGCGAGAAATTCGGGAATCATCCAATCCCGCTCGCCCCTGGTGGCATTTCTGGATTCAGACGACTATTGGTTGCCTGAAAAATCGGCTGTCCAGTACCGGTTCATGCATTCCCATCCCGAGGTCATGGTCTGTCAGACCGAAGAAATGTGGATCCGCAACGGCCGCTACGCCAATCCCAAGAAAAAGCACCGCAAGCGGTCAGGCTGGATATTTGAGCCCTCCCTCAAACGCTGTCTGATCAGTCCTTCCGCAGTGATGCTCCGGCGCTCCTTAATTGAGGAGGTGGGCATGTTCGATGCGTCCCTTCCGGCCTGTGAAGACTATGATCTATGGCTTCGGATTCTCTGCCGATATCCGGTTCCCCTCATCAAGGAAAAACTGGTGGTCAAAGAAGGAGGCCACCCTGACCAGCTGTCGGTCAAGTATAAGGGCATGGACCGGTTCAGGATTCGGGCCCTGTTGAAGCTTATGCAAAGCGGCCGGTTAACGCCGGCCCAGCAGGAAGCGGTCCGACAGGAACTCACCTTGAAAGGCCGCATTTATGGCCACGGCTGTGTCAAACGGGGGAGGACCGGAGAGGGTAGCTTTTACCTGAATATCCTCAAAAATCTCAGCGGGACCGAACCGTTTGATACACTGAGTCGGGATTTCGTTGACCCGGAGCACCCATGATCTGGATCCTTCTAAGTCTGGCCCCTTTTTCCATGTGGACCATCATGTTATTTCTGCCCTGGCGGCCGTGGGGGACTCAAGAATACCTGGATGCGGAGGGGGTGGTAAATCCCGTACCCTTGACCCAGGTCACCGTGCTGATCCCGGCCAGAAATGAGGCCGGGATTATCGGCACGACCCT
>JAWLET010000021.1:6597-21401 GCA_041685955.1 Desulfobacteraceae bacterium
ATACCTGGATGCGGAGGGGGTGGTAAATCCCGTACCCTTGACCCAGGTCACCGTGCTGATCCCGGCCAGAAATGAGGCCGGGATTATCGGCACGACCCTGAGGGGGGTTGGGGCCCAGGGACCGGGCATACGGATCATGGTGGTGGATGATCAGTCCACAGATGATACCGCGCGGGCCGCAAAGGATTGGGGCAATGATGCGGTGACCGTGATACAGGGACAGGCCCCGCCCTCGAACTGGAACGGGAAACTCTGGGCCCTTGAGCAGGGGTTGCGTCATGTCGGGTCAGACTGGGTTCTCCTTTTGGACGCAGACATTGCGCTTACGCCCGGAATACTGCAAGCGCTCCTACGTCGCACCCAAACCCATAATTTGCACTTCATATCTCTGATGGCCCAACTCCGCATGGTACATTTCTGGGAGAGACTGCTCATGCCGGCCTTTATCTATTTTTTCAAACTCCTTTATCCTTTTCGACTCTCCAATTCCGCGTCTTCGAAGGTGGCGGCGGCGGCCGGGGGATGCATTCTGGTGAAAACGGACAGTCTCAGAAAATCCGGGGGATTCAGCAGAATAAAGGATTCTCTCATCGATGACTGCACCCTGGCCAAACAGATGAAGTCATCGGGCTATGGGACCTGGACAGGCCTTACCCGTTCGGTCCAAAGCCTCAGGCCCTATGAGGGGCTTAAGGCCATCGGTCATATGGTAGCCCGAACCGCGTTTTATCAACTGCGCTACTCCTCTTTCTTGCTGTTCCTGCTCACCATAATGATGATCCTTTTATTCTGGGTCCCGGTCCTGGGGCTGGGGTTCCCGCCCATAACCGCAAAAATGGTTGCGGTGGGCTCCCTGGTCGTCATGATGGTCACCTATGTCCCGACCCTTCGATTCTATGGGCTGTCCATGGGTTGGGCCTTGGGCCTCCCCCTGATCGGCACCCTCTATCTATCCATGACTTGGATTTCCGCCATCCGGTTCTGGCAGGGAGCGGGTGCCCGGTGGAAAGGAAGGGCCTACGGTTCAAGAGGTGAATAAAGGCGTTCAGCCGCCTTGACACCGGCACTTTGTTTTTTTAGACTCCATCCAATCCAAATAGAAAGGAATCGGCCCCGTATATTCCGGTGCGGGGGATATCAGTACTTATGGACATGATTTCAATGGTGAATGAGCGCCGGGGGGAGACGTATGAGCTCCACCGCCGGTATTTGAATCCGCAATTTGTGCGGGTACTGGAGGTCATTGGTTTCAATCGCAATTATACCTCCGCCAAAGGGGCTCGCCTTATTGATGAAAAGGGTCGGGAAGTCCTTGATTTTCTGGCGGGTTTCGGGGTGTTCAACATCGGTCGAAACCATCCTCTTGTGGCTCGGGTGGTGCGGGAGATGCTGGATGCGGACCCGGCGAGCATGATTCAGATGGATGCGGGGACCATATCCGGGCTGTTGGCCGAGGCCCTGGCGAGCTTGACCCCGGGCGATCTGGACGCGGTGTTCTTCACCAATTCAGGGGCCGAAGGGGTGGAAGGTGCACTCAAGTTCGCCCGACAGGCCACTGGAAGAAGCCAAGTGGTCTACTGCGAACGGGGATTTCACGGCCTCACCTTAGGGGCTCTGTCGGTGAACGGAAACGAGGAATTCAGGGCCCGGAACGAACCCCTTCTGCCCGGCTGCATTCCGGTGCCGTTTAATGATCTAACGGCCCTGGAGACGGCCCTTTCAGAAAACGATGTGGCCGCCTTTATTGTGGAGTGCATTCAGGGCAAGGGGGTCTTTGTACCGGACGACGATTATCTGCCGGGGGTCAGACGTCTGTGCGACCAGCATGGCGTCCTGCTCATAGCGGATGAGGTACAGACCGGGCTGGGCCGTACCGGACGAATGTTCGCGGTCAATCACTGGGACGTGATCCCGGACATCCTGGTGGTGTCAAAGGCCCTGTCCGGGGGCATTATTCCCGTGGGGGCCGTGGTCACCAAACGGGAAATCCATTCCAGAATATTTGACTGCATGGACCGGTGTTTTGCCCACTCCAACACCTTTGGTCAAAATGACCTGGCCATGGCCGCCGGGCTCGCCACCCTTCATGTGATAGCCCAGGAAAATCTGGTGGAGCACTCGGCCCGGATGGGGAATTATCTCATGGAAGGACTGCAGGGCCTGGCGGATCGCTACGAGATGTTAAAGGAGATCCGGGGAAAGGGACTCATGATGGGTCTCCAGTTTGGTGAGCCCGCATCCTTTACACTGAGAAAGCGATGGAATCTTCTTCACCGGATGAATGAAGACCTCTTCTGCCAGATCATCACCATGCCCCTGATGCAAAGGCATCATATCCTGACCCAGGTTGCCGGCCACGGCCTGGACACGGTTAAAATACTCCCCCCCCTGGTCATCCAGAAGGCGGATGCGGATTATTTCCTGGAGGCCATGGAGTCGGTTTTGAAAAAGGCGCACAAATTCCCGGGCTCTGCCTGGAGCACTGTCATGAATATGGGCCTGAGAACCCTCAAAAGCGGATGAGTCGACGTCAAAATCCTAAGGAACGAGCCATTCTCCTCCTGTGGCGCGTGGTTTCCCAATATCCTGGTACGGTTATCGGACTGGGCGCACTTGTGGCTATTTTGTCCGTCTTTGCCGCCTTTTCCTTCCTGGAGCTCAACAGCGATCAGGACCGGCTGGTCTCTCCCGAGGTGCCGTTTCAGAAGCGGTATCTGAGCCATCTGGAGAATTTCGGGGATCAGGAATACCTGTACGTGGTGATCAAGACCGACGGCGCCCGGGAAGACAAACAAACCGCCATTGAATTTGCAGACAGCCTCAATGCGCACCTCCAGCTGCATCCCGATCTGATCGAGGCGGTGTATTACCGGATCTCTCTCGATGACTTAGGGGATGCGGCCCTCCTGTTTGCTTCGCCCGAGGAAGCGAGCCTGCTCTCTGATACAGTGGTTTTTCTGGCCCCCCATATCAGGACCTGGATGAAGGATGGAACCCTGCCAGGACTGTTTGAACAGGTGAGCAGTGTTCTGGCCGCGGGGAGTGGAGGAAAAACGGTTGACATGGATCCGGCCTTGATGGGTCAGGCCCTAAAATTCCTGAACAGCCTCCTCAAAAATATGGAACAGGCCCTTTTAACCGGAGACCTGAACACGTCCTTGCCGGGTCTGACAGAGGTGGGAGATCAATACTTTTTCACCCCCAATCAAAAGCGCCTGATCATGCGGCTCCTTCCCAGGAAGGATTACGCATCCATGGATGTCATTGGCGTGCCCTTAAAAATGGTTCGCCAGGCCCTGGATGACACCCGTGCCGCATTCCCGGGGGTTGAGGCAGGATTGACCGGCCGGCCGGTCCTCCAGGCCGATGAGATGGAAACCACGGACCGGGATATGACCCTGGCCGCCATCATCGCCATCTGCCTTGTGGGACTGTTGTTCATGGCGGTCCTGCACGGGTGGCTCAGACCCTTTTTGCTTCTCATAGCCCTCCTCATGGCCATGGCCTGGAGCTTCGGCTTTGCCACGGTGGCCGTAGGTGAACTCAATCTCCTTTCCATTGTGTTCGCTCTGGTCCTGGTGGGTATCGGGGTTGATTTCGGCATTCATATGATCATGCGGTATGTAGAGGGGGTTAAAGGGGGGCTCGGTGTAGACCATGCAGTGCGCAGCGCCATGCTGAAGACCGGCCCGGCGATTTTCTTAGGGGCGATTACCTCCGTGTGCGCCTTTTTTTCCGTCCTGTTCTCGGATTTCATCGGATTGGCCCAACTGGGGTTGATCGGGGGCGCCGGCGTCCTTCTGTGCCTGGTATCCATGATGACGGTGCTCCCGGCCATGCTGCTGGTCGCCGGCCGGAAAAACCTCTTCCCTTCTTCCGTGCCCCGGATCACCGCCATGCCGTTTTTGGAGCGTTTGTCCAAAAGGCCGGGCTGGACCCTGCTTCTTTTGGGAATCATCAGCCTGGCTGCACTCCCTGCTCTTTTAAAAGTGGGATTCAGTTATAACCTCCTTGAACTTCAGGCCAGGGGGCTGGAGTCGGTCCGCTATGAACGGGATTTGATCGAGGCATCGGGCGAGTCCACATGGTATGCCATCATGACCGGCCGCGGCATCGATGAGATCCGACGCCTGACCCGGACCCTCAACCCGCTTCCGACGGTAGGCCATGTGGAGAGTATTCTGGATTATATCCCCCAGGACCCTTCCAAAAAAGCCGCCCGGTATGAAAAGGCGGCCAAAGCGCTGGGCAGCATCCCCTCCCGGCTTCCCGTTTCCCAAACGGTTGATCCCCGGCGGCTCATAGAGGCTCTGTCTCGACTTCAGACCGCCATGGCGGAATTGGAGGAGGTCCTCTTCGCGGCAGGGGCCGGCGCTGAGCTCGCCCTGCTCGATCAGAATGTCCATGTGGTGAAGACCCTCCGAAGTCATCTGAGGCAGGATAAAGACAGCGCCCGGCGGCTTGAACCCATTCAAAGGGAAACGGCCCGAAAAATCATCCCATTTATTGAGAGACTCAGGGAATGGCTCACCGCCGATACCGTCAGTGTAAACCAGATTCCCCCGGCCATACGGCATATCTATATGGGTAAAGACGGAAAATATCAGATCAAGGTGATGCCCAGCCAAGACGTCTGGGATTTTGATGAGCTCAAGCGCTTTGTGGCTGATCTGCGGCGTGTGGATCCCCAGGTGAGCGGTGTACCCGTGGTGGTACTGGAATCTGCGAAGCTCATGCACCGGACCTTTCTCTCCGCCGGCGGGGTGACCCTCTGTTTGGTGGCCCTGATCCTGTTTGGTTACTCGCGATCGTGGCGTTATGTGTTTCTGACCATTTTACCTTTGGGCCTAAGTATGCTATGGCTTTTTGAACTCATGGGAGGGTTGGGCATCCAGTTTAATCTGGCCAATTTTTTCGCCATTCCCATCCTCATCGCCATCGGCGTGGACGGCGGCGTGCATCTGTTGGCGCGGTGGCGGGAACCAGGGCCCCAGACCGGCGATAAGCCCGGGACCGAGCAGGCCTGGCGGGGTCTTTTTCACACCAGTACCCCTACGGCCGTGGCCCTCAGTTTCGCCACCACCATGATCGGATTCGGCGGGCTCCTCTTTGCCCATCACCTGGGGTTGGCCAGCCTGGGAGCGGTCATGGTACTGGGGGCGACCACCGGGATGCTGGCCGCCCTGCTGGTTCTGCCCCCGGCCCTGAAGCTTATGGGTAATTTCAAGGAAAGGCGCAATTGACTTACCATGCATGATCGTAAAAGGCAAACCCGGCAGACAATCCCATCCATCCGCTGGATCAAAACCATATTCATATGTGTGGTCCTTCAGGTCATTACCCCCCTGTGGACGGGTTCCGCCCTTTCCGAAGAAGTCCTTGATTTTGTGGTCATTCAACCGGGTCAGCCCGGAGACCCCCAGTCTGCCCGGCCCATCATGGAAGCCCTGGCTGCCTATGTGCAAAAAGGGTTCAATGGGAAGGTGCAGGTGGAGGGGCGGTATTTCAACCATCTTGACAATGCGCTCGCCTTTCTGGAGAAATATAGACCGGCCTGGGGGATTGTGGGCCTGGGATTCTATGTCCAGGAGGCTGCTCAGTATGGTATGACGCCCATTGCGTCCACCCGGCCGGGGGGACATGAAACAGATGTATGGCGTCTCGTGGTGCCGGAAGGCGGGAATGATCAGTGGCAAACCCTCACCGGCACGGTCGCAGGCAACATGCTGTTTGAAACCCAAGCCGCGGCCTGTCTTCTCTTCGGAATGCCGGCTCAAAAGCTCCCCTTTACCTTGACCGGTACCTTCCGGCCCCTTCGGGCCCTGCGCAAGGTGGTAGGGGGAACGTTGACCGGGGCCGTGCTGGACCGAATGCAGTACGAGGCCATCAAACGCTTGCCCCTCGCCCGCAAAATCAAGGTCATTCACACCTCCCGGCCCCTGCCCCCGTCCCCCGTGGTCTGGCTGGGTTCCCCTGATGAGCGGACGAAGCGGCTGACAACCATCCTTTTGGGTATGAAGGCGGATAAAAATGCGGAATCACTTCTCAGGCTCCTTCAGACCGACGGATTTGCAAAAGTGGGCCGGCCCCTTCCCCGATTGGAGCCGGATCTCAAAGCGGGGGACTGTTTTCCGTAGCCTCCCTTATATCCTGTGGCCCTTTATCTGGCTCCTGCTGGGGGCCTGTGCCCCGGGACCTGATCCGGCGCCGTATAGCGGGACAAAAGGCGCGGTTTCAGATAGGGATACGGGAGAATTTCACCTTTTTGCCCCCTGCACCCAAGTAGAGTTGGACCGGTGGGAGGCCGCCGCCCAGGAAGATGAGGTTTCCGCATTGAAGGCGGCCGATTGCCACGCATTTTTGGCCAGACATGGGACTGACCGGGGATCCAGGCTGGCCCATGCTGAGAAGGGCCGAAAACTGGCAGAACTTGCCGTGTCCATGCTTCCGGAATCGGCACGCGCCCATTACCTTCTGGCCTGTCTTACCGGACTGGAGGCGGAAAACAATCCCCTTCAGGGTCTGGAACTGGTGCCCGTGATCGAGCGTGAAGCCCTGGCGGCTGCAGACCTTAACCCCGGGCTGGATCATGGGGGCCCTGATCGTATGCTGGGAGAACTCTACTTGAGGGCCCCGGCCTTTCCGATCAGCATCGGCGATTCAGCCAAAAGCCTGGCCCACTTCAGGCGGGCCCTGGCCCAGGCCCCTGATTTCAATGAAAACCGGCTGGGACTGGTAGAAGCCCTGCTGGCCGGAGAAAAACGGGTGGAAGCCTGCCAGGAACTGAAACGACTGCTGCGCCGGATGGGATCTGAAACTGAAACCCCACCCCTGTGGCCCAGGGCCCTGGAACTGCTCGAACAATTATGCGCCGGGCTGAAAGCGCAACCGGCTGGCTCAAATATTGACCAGGATTTATGAGGAGTACACCTTGGGTATACCTGCCATTCAAAAGGCGCGGATCGGCGCCTATATCTTAAAACAGAATCTCACCCGTAATGGACGATTCCCCCTGGTGCTTATGCTGGAACCTCTGTTCCGCTGTAACCTGCGGTGTAAAGGATGCGGCAAAATCGATTATCCGGAAGACATCCTCAAAAAGATGATGACGCCCGATGAATGTGCGGCCGCTGCTCAGGAGTGCGGGGCCCCTGTGGTGTCCATTGCAGGCGGTGAACCCCTTCTTCATCCGGACATTGCCGCCATTGCGGAATCGCTCACAGCACAGAAGCGGTTTGTTTATCTGTGTACCAACGCCCTTCGGGTGGAACAACGGATCCATGAATTCCAGCCCTCTTCGTACCTCACCTTTAATATCCATGTGGACGGCCTGGACCGGCGTCACGATGACCGGGTGGGTCGCAGGGGGGTCTTCCAGCGGGCGGTATCCGCCATCCGGCATCTGGTATCCTCCGGGTTTCGGGTGACCACCAATACCACCCTGTTTCAGGGGGAGACCGCAGAAGGGGCCTGCCGTTTGTTCGACTTTTTGACCTCCCTTGAGGTGGAAGCCATGACCATCGCCTCCGCCTTTTGTTATCCCAACGCACCGGACCAGGAAGCATTTTTTACCCGGGAGGAGGCCACGGCACTGTTTCGATCCATTCTGGCGTCAGCGAGAGGCAGGGGATGGACCTTCAACCACAGCAATCTCTACCTGGATTTTCTGGTGGGCAATCAGGCCTATGAGTGCCTGCCCTGGGCCAATCCCACCCGGAATATCTTTGGCTGGCAGAAACCGTGTTACCTGCTAAATGACGGATATGAACCCACCTTTATGCAGTTGATGCAAAACACGGACTGGTCCCGCTACGGGGTGGGGAGAGACCCCCGCTGTACCCACTGTATGTTGCATTGCGGGTTTGAGCCCACTGCGGTCATGGATTCGGCAAAGCATCCCCTCAAGGCCTTGAAAACCAGCGTCAGAGGGATAAGAATACCGTAAGCGGGTTTTGGGGTTTCATCATGCTTCAATTGCAAATCCAATGAAGTCGTCGGGCGGCTCACGGCAACCGCCCGGATTAGGGTGAATCAGCACGCCATCCTCACCCCTTTATTGCCAATGGATCATTATGCATTAACTTAGAAAAAAAACATGTATCATCTCAATGTTCAGGGGACAAAACAGGAAGTTCCTTATGAGTTGAGATGATACAAAAACATGAAGGAGAACTGATTCATGAATGACCACGCTGAACTCGAAGGCATGCACTATGAGGGAAACTGTATCCGGCCGCCCAGCGAGGCCTTCAGCATCCTGATTCAAGTGACGGTGGGGTGCTCCCACAACAAATGCACCTTTTGCGGCACCTATAAAGACAAGCGATTCCGGATTAAGGATGACCAAACCATCCTCAACGATATCCGGTTTGCCGCCAGGTACATGAAACGGCAGGACCGGGTATTCCTCATGGATGGAGACGCCCTCATTATCCCCCAGAGGCGCCTGATGTGGATTCTGGACCAGATCAAGACCCATCTTCCCTGGGTGAGGCGGGTGGGGGCCTATGCCAATGCCAAGAGCATCAAAATGAAGACCCTTGAGGAGTTGAAAGCGCTCAGGGAAAACGGGCTCGGGATCCTCTACATGGGGGTGGAAACCGGGGATGAAGCCCTGTTGAAAAAGATCCACAAAGGCGCCAGCCCGCAGCATATGATCCGTATGGGCAGAAAGGTCCGGGAGGCCGGCATCAAACTGTCGGTTACCGTGTTACTGGGGATCGCCGGGGTGGAAGGGTCCCTCAGACATGCCAAGGCCACCGGTGAACTTTTAAGTGCCATGGACCCCAATTATGTGGGCGCCCTGACCGTAATGCTGATCCCGGGAACGCCGCTTCATGATGAATGGGCGGCCGGATCCTTTCAATTGCCGGATGAACAGGGGTTCTTACGGGAATTGAGGACCATGATTGAATACACCGACCTGAGCCGGGGCCTGTTCTTCTCAAACCATGCCTCCAACTATCTCCCCATAAAGGCCCGGCTCCCCAAGGGGAAACAGGAGGCCCTGGATCAGATCGACAGTGCGCTCACCGGCAAGACCGGGCTCAGGCCGGAATGGATGCGGGCCTTATGAGCCGTTTTCAGGTGTGGGGTTTCAGGTTACAGATCTCAGGGCGGTCGCCATTGGACGGTTTGATTCATCCGTCAAATGGCGACCCGAAAATGGCTTCCACAAATTCCTGGGGGTGAAAGGGCCGCAGGTCGTCCATCTTTTCCCCGATGCCGATAAACCGGATGGGAATCCCCAGCTGCCGGGATATCCCCACCACAATGCCCCCTTTTGCAGTCCCGTCCAGTTTGGTCAGTATGATGTCCGTGACCGTCAAGGCATTGTTGAAGAGTTCGGCCTGTGAAATGGCATTCTGGCCCGTGGTGGCATCCAGGACCAGCCAGACTTCATGGGGAGCGCCCCGAAGCTTTTGCCCGATGACACGATGGATCTTCTGGAGTTCCTCCATGAGATTCACTTGGGTGTGAAGCCGTCCCGCCGTATCAACGAGGACCACATCCATCTTTCGGGCCACTGCCGCGGACAGGGCATCAAACGCCACTGCAGACGGATCCGCACCGGTCTTCTGTTTGACCACCTCTGCGCCCACCCGTTCCCCCCATATGCTCAACTGCTCCACCGCCGCCGCCCTGAAGGTGTCCGCGGCCACCAGCATCACCGCTTTTCCCTCTGACTTGAAATGATTGGCGGCCTTGGCAATGGTGGTGGTCTTTCCCACCCCGTTTACCCCCACCACCATAATCACCCGCGGTTCCCCCGGATTGGGGGAGACGTGATCCGCCGGCGGCAGATCCAGGAATTGCTGAATACGTTCCCTGAGGGCGGCCAAGAGCTTTTCCGGGTCTTGGAGTTCCTTTCTGGCCACCTTTTCCTGAACATAATCGATCAGTTCCTGGGTGGTGGCCACCCCGATGTCCGACGTAAACAGGATCTCCTCCAAATCATCCAGCAATTCCTGGGTAATCTCTTTTTTCCCCAGCAGAAGCTGACCCATCCTTCCGGTGAGGGTGGACCGGGTCTTGGAAAGCCCCCGGCTGAGTCGTTTAAACAGTCCGTTTTCCCCGGCCTTAGCCCCTTCCGGGGGTTGGGGCTCGACCTCGGAAGCGGTTTCAGGGGCCAACCCCTCCGGGCCGTTTTCTTCTTCGGTACTTTCTTTCTTTTTTCGTTTGAAAAAACGTGCCATGATCCGTGGTTACGCATCCCTTCAGTTGGCTGAAATTTGTTCTCTGAATTCCCTGAGGTTTACGGAAACGAGTTTGGACACCCCTTTGGATTCCATGGTGATGCCGTACAGCCGGTCCATGATCTCCATGGTCTTCCGGCTGTGGGTCACCATAATGACCTGGGATTCCCGCTTTATCTCCTGCAAAAGGTTGTTAAACCGTTCGATGTTGGACTCGTCCAGAGGGGCATCCACCTCATCCAACAGACAAAAGGGACTGGGCTTGATCATATATATGGCGAACAACAACGCCATGGCCACCAGGGCCTTTTCCCCGCCCGAGAGCAGCCCCATGTGGCTCAACCGCTTACCCGGAGGCTGAACCTCCACCAAGATCCCGCTTTCCAGGGGCTTGGTCTCGTCCGTCAGTCTCAGACCCGCAGTACCACCGCTGAACAGAATGGGAAAGATTTCCTTTAATTTTTCATCCACTGCCTTGAAAATATCCCTGAATTTCTCCAGGGAGGTGTGGTTGATTTTCCGGATGGCCGTCCTGAGGGATTCAATGGAGTTGAGGAGATCCTCCCGCTGGCCCACAATAAAATCATGACGCTCTTTCAAGGCCTCATGTTCTTTGATGGCGGTGAGGTTTACTTCTCCCATTCGATCCCTTATCTCTTTTTTCTCTTGAATGGTTTTCTCCATATCCGGTTTGGAAAAATCCTCCTGCAGGTGCTGCGGGTACACTTCCATCAGGTTCAGGTTGAATTTTTCCTTTACCGCTTCGGCCAGGTTATCCATTTTGAATTGAATTTCCGAATGTTCCATTCTGGCATTGTTGATGCGATCCTTGAGGGCATCCACCTCGGCCCTCAAATCCGCCTCCTTTCCCTCTTCCTCTCGGGTCTGGTCCTGAAACCGGCGCCGTTCCAGTTCGGCCTGATTCATATCCGACTCTGCCGTGTTTAATCTTTCGTACAGGGCCTTCAGTTCCTCTTCGAGGATCTCTTTTCGGCGTTGGCACTCGGCATGCCTGTCTTTGCCTGAAGCTATCTCCTCTTCTATCTTTTCCATCCGTTCGCGGGAATCATCCATGTAACCCTCCACCCGCTCCATTTCGCGGACCAGGCCCCGGTACTCTTCTTCAGCGATTCGATGATCCGCCCTGATCTCGGACACCGCTTCCCGGGCTTCTTCAAATTCCGCCTCCGCCTCTTTCAGTTCCGCTTCCTTGCGCTCAAAATAGGCTGCCTCATGTTTCCGTTTTTCCCGCTGTTGTTGAAGGGCTTCTTCCAGCTCCAAAAGCTCTTTCTCATGGCTTTTACGTTCCTTTTCTTTTCTCTCCAAGTCCTCTTGTATTTTTTGGTCGACTCTATCCGACTGGTCCAACTCTTGACCCAGACGGAAGAGCACCTTATCCAATTCATTTATCTCATCCTGGGCGGTCCATCGGTCTTCTTTCAATCCTTCAAGACCCCGGTGTTTTTCTTCAATGACCGCCGTAAGTTCCTGAAGTTGGGCCTGCAGCCCTTTAACCCGGCCTTCGCTTTCCTGGACCTTCTTTTTAAGCTCCGAGAGTTCCCGCCTTCGAAACAGGAGTCCCCGGGAATTCTGGGAAAGTCTGCCCCCGCTGATCACCCCGCGGGGGTCGATCATCTCCCCGTCCTTGGTCACAAAAGTGGGACCGTTTCCATGGGTGCCGGACTGGGCCTGGATCTCTTTATGAAGGGAAATGGCTTGGGCCAGATCTTCAGTTAGGTACACGTCCCCGAGCAATGTCCTGATAAGCGGTGCATGGGCTTCGGAAACAGAGACAAAATCGCACAGGGCCGGCAGTCCGGAGCGGGGCGCCGGTGGGTCAGGGACCGGTTTCATGTCTTGGATGGGGGCAAAACTGCTCAGTCCCTTTCCCTTTTCCTTGAGGTAATGGACGGCCTGAACCCCGTCATCCAGTGATTTCACCAGGACGTACTGGAGCTTATCGGCCAGGACCGCCTCCACGGCCCGTTCATATTGGGCATCCACCCGGATGATATCCGCCAGAATACCTAATATCCGGCCCTGATTGCGGGGCTCAAAATCCGAAGCCTTCATGATGGTCCTGACGCCGATCTTGTATCCTTCAAAATTCTCGGTCAAGGCGGTCAGGCTGGAGAGCCTGGAATGGTGCCTGTTCAGGTCCCCTTCGGCCGACTTAAGGTCTGTTTCCATTTGTTCCTTTTGGGCCTCCAGCTCGGCCAGACTGTCATTTTCCGCTTCAATGGCCGCCTGAATATCCCGAAGCCTGTCGGACGTGGCCTCACGTGCCATGTTTTTCCGTTCAGAGGCCTGAGTCAGTTTTTCTGATTTCGCCTTTACCTCCTCCAGCTCTGTTTCGAGCCTGGACCGGCCATCGGTAATCTGTTCCAGCATCCGGTTGAGGTATCCGGACTGCTGGGTTAACCCGGTCTCTTTATTTTCGTTTGCATTCAATTCAGACCGGGCACTTTCATAGGACTCTCTAATCTCCCGCAGCACACCTTTCCGGGTCCGCATCCTTTCTTCTCTCAGGGCGATCTCCGCTTCCAGTTCCTGGGCCTTTTTTTGGGTACTGCCTTTTTGGACCCCAAGGTCATCCCGCTCCCTGTTCAGCTCCAGGAGCCGCTGTTGGATCTCTTCTTGTTCGGTTTCCAGGCGGGACTTGAGTTCATCCACCATTTTCATCTCGCCGCTGAGAGACTCTATACCGGCCTCCTTTTTGTGAACGCGCTCCTTTAAACGGAAATACTCCTGCCGGCAGGTTGCCAGCCCCTCTTCCTTGTCCTGGAGTTTCAGGTTCACGGCCTCAATTTCTGCCCGGAGTTTGGAGATGGCCGTGGTTCTGGAAAGCTCCTCCTGCTCCAGGGCCTCTGTGGCGCTGAGCTTATTTCCTGAATCTCGTGTTAACTGCTGATAGGTGTTCGCATACCAGATGAGTTCCAGATCCTGAATCTCTTTGGACAGGGCCTTGAATCGTCTGGCCTTGCCTGCCTGTCGTTTTAACGATCGCATTCGACTTCCCACTTCGCCCATTATATCCTCCACCCGCTGGAGGTTGGCCTGGGTGAGTTCAATTTTTCGCTGGGATGCCGCCACCTGTTTCCGATATTTGGTAATGCCGGCGGCCTCTTCCAGCATCACCCGGGTCTCTTCGGGCTTTTGCTCCAGGATATTCCCGATCTGCCCCTGACCGATGATGGAATATGCCCTATTCCCCAGTCCTGTATCCATGAAAACTTCCTGGATATCCTTGAGCCTGCAGGGAACTCGGTTGATCAGATACTCACTTTCCCCTGAACGGTATAGTCGCCGGGTGACGGAGAGTTCCGGATCCTGGGCAAATGTGGACGGAAAGGATCCGTCTCCGTTTTCAAACTGCAATGAGACCTCGGCCATGCCCAGGGGTCGCTGGTCATTCGCCCCGTTGAATATCACGTCTTCCATCTTTCGGCCCCGCAATAACCTGGGGCTTTGCTCCCCCATGCACCACCGGATGGCATCCACCACATTGCTTTTTCCGCAACCATTGGGGCCCACCACACCGCTGATCCCTTCGGAGAAATTAATATCCATTCGCTCCATGAAGGACTTGAACCCGAGGATCGACACCTTTTTGATCTTCATTGTTTCCTCCGCTCTGTCGAGCTGAACTTGAGGGGTCCGAACCCCTTGAAAAAAGGGAAAGTGCATAAGATACTGAAGCTTAGCGTCTTATATCAGACTTTTCAGGGTTTGTAAAGAAAAAATACCATATGCTGTGTAATAAAATAGATAAATATCAATATATGGATATTTTCGGGGAGGAGGTGGGTTTATAGAATGATATTGACAACTTCAGGCCCGGCTCTTTATGATGCCCCGAACATTTGCCCATGACCCACCAAAGCAGGTATGGAAGCACCCCGTGATCCAACGCTGGTCCAAACACAATGGTTACCGTGACGTCCTGACCATCAGCCTCCCCCTGGTCGCCTCCATGGGGTCCATTACCCTGATGCAGTTCACGGATCGTATTTTCCTGGCCAATTACTCGGTGGAGGCCATTGCCGCGGCCCTGCCGGCAGGGGTGGCCTCTTTCACCTGCCTGGCCTTTTTCATGGGGGTGGCCAACTACACCAATGCCTTTGTGGCCCAGTACACAGGAGCCAAGGCGTTGAGTCGGGTGGGGGCGGCCCTATGGCAGGGGATCTATCTTTCGCTTTTCTCCGCCATTCTTCTCGCCACTTTGTTTTTCGTGTCAGACGAACTATTTGCCCTGATCGGGCATTCTCCTTCTATTCAGGCCCTGGAAATCACCTATTTTAATATCCTCATCCTGGGCGCCGGGCTCATCGTTTTAAATTCCGCCATGGCCTGCTTTTATACCGGCCGGGGGCTTACATGGGTGGTCATGTTTGTGAATATGGCCGGGGCCGCGGTCAATATCCCCCTGGATTATTGCCTCATCAACGGAGTGGGACCCTTTCCCAGGCTGGGTATTGTGGGGGCTGGAATCGCCACAGTCACGGGATGCATGGATATCGGGATTATCCTCTTGCGGTTCGTGGCGGTTTTCTGCCTGTTTGATGCCCTCAATCTGGTCTTTTCCGGGGCCTTAAAAGGGGCCGGCGA
>JAWLET010000223.1:0-4786 GCA_041685955.1 Desulfobacteraceae bacterium
ACGGTGAACCAAATGATCCACTTGATGGCCCGCTTCGACGATGCCTGATACCCTTTTTTACTGCATGGAATAATCCCCCAAATCAATGGTAGGGAAATCAAACAACACCGGGGTACAGGTCCCCCGGGTAATCACCTTCAGGTGACACGGAAAGGTCCGGCCCACCTCAATACCGTACTTTTGCACAAACCCCAAACCGGGGTCAGATCCGTTTTTCAACCGGAGCCTGCGGATCTTGCCCTCAACCCCGGCATAGGGCTCCGCTACGGTCTGATCGGTGTGAAAGATGAACCTCACCTCATAACGGTCTCTACTTTCCCCGGAAGAATTCGTTTCCTGTTGATCCGCTTTTTTTTCCACAGAGACAATGGCGGCTTCGCCCGGGTAGGATTTATACTGGCACGGGCCTCCCACCACTGCTCTTCTGTCCGGGTCTGCATCGGCCCTGCAGCATATCAATCCACCTGTCAAGAGCAGGGATAAGCCTATGCCCAGGTAAAACGGGCATCTACCGTTCATTCAGGTCATCCTCCATCTCTTCCACCGGGGTAAGGCTATTTTTCGATCTGATGGATCCGGTACTGATAATAGGCATCCCTGAGCGCCACATAGGGATCAAGAGCAGCCCGCTTGAAGGATTCATATTCGCCGATCCTGAGCGAACTCTTGTTTACCACATCATAGCCTCTCACCCCGATATTGGCCCATACATCCTTTACCATATAATCTAAAGGATTAAGATACAGCTGTCCGGCCCACCCTACGGCACCGCGCAGGCTGGACGGGCCAAGGAAAGGCAAATCGATATAAAACCCGGGCCCTATGCCCCAAAATGCAAACGCCTGCCCCAGATCCTCGTCCTGCAGGGGCAAATCCAGGTGCTGCCTGGCCACATCCTGAAAACCCGCGAACCCGGCCGTGGTATTCACCGCAAACCGCAGCACTTCTATCCCCATCCCTTCAATCTTCCCCTGCAACAGGCAACTGACGGCCCGAATGGGCATAACCAGATTGGAAAAGAAGTTACGTATACTCACCCGGGCGGGCTCCGGGACCACCTGAGCGTAACCCTGACTCACGGGTTTGAGGACCCAAAAATAGAGTTTATCGTTAAACTGAAAAAAGACCCGGTTCAGCGGTTCCAGGGGGTCGGGGATGGATGCCCCTTCATCCCCCCACATTTCGGAATCCTCTTCCATGCCCACAGGCTCGGCTACCTGGCACAACATGACCGGGGCCCCGACTGAACCGCTCATCTTCTGTTCAGTGTTGGTATACCTATGCCGAGACAATTCATGGGCATATCCCTCATGGGTAAGGGCTTCAGCATCCTGATGCCAAGCAGGGCCCTGTGCGGCATACGTCCCATGACAGAGAACCAGACCACCCAAAAAACAGCCCAGGATGAAACCGACATATCGTTGCTGAATGCTCATGAATTTGTCTTATTGCTCCTTTTCCACTTTGCCCTTTAGTTTTTCCATCAGATTTTCGTAGGAAGATCGGGTGATGATACTGTTGAACTGCTTTCGGTAGTTGTTGATCAGACTAACCCCTGTAATGGATATATCATACACCCGCCACTCGTTTCCTTCTTTTTTCAATTTGTATTTTACCGGGATCTCAGTCTCCTTTTGGGTCACGATCTTGACGGCGACCACAGCGTAACTCCCGTCCACCTGTTCACCCTCATAAAGCACTTTTTCCCCGGAATAGCCTTCTACCTTGTCCAGATAGGTCTCCTCCAGAAGTTTTGCAAACAGCTCCATAAACCGCTTTTTCTGCGCATCGGTTCGGTCCTGCCAGTGACGGGCCAGGGTCCTTTTGGACATCTCCTCCCAGTTAAACCGCTCATCCACTGCCTTCCGGATCCGTTCGGCCTTTTCTTCAGACTTGTCAGGCTCTTTGAGCGCGGGATCGGTGACGATACCGATAATCTTGTCGGTGGTTTTCTCGATGGCTTGGGTGGGCTCCCCGGCCAGTGCCGCCGACCCCATAAAACCTATGATCAGAAGCGTGAAGCCTCCCCACCTGAAACAGCTGCGCATTATACATTACCTCCTTTTGGATATAAGTGACAGTTCCCCGGTTAGGGTTCACCACCCCTTAAACAGTCTCCTTCCGCCCGTTTAAACTACGGGAAACCCCCACGACCCCCTACTGATGCCAAGCTCTTGATCCCTAAATTTCGCCGAAGACATAACTGGAGATCAACTCCTCAAAATCGATCGCAGGCTCGGTGTCCCGGATACGGCCATTCGGCGGAATAATTTTCTCAGCCCCCCCCGGAGAGATTTCCACATATTTTTCACCGATCAACCCCTTGGTCTTGATGGAGGCAATGGCATCCTCCTGGACCTTAATATCGGAAGGCAGATACAGAACCACACGCGCCTGATAGTCGTCCAGTGCCACTTGTCTGACTCTGCCCACTTCCACGCCGGCAATGACCACCGATGATCCGGTCTTGAGCCCGCCACTGTTGGAAAAAATAGCCTGGATCTGGTATCCCTCGCCCCCCAGAAGTTCCATCTTTCCCAATTTGATAGAGAGATATCCGAGGCAGACAATGCCCACGATCATAAATACTCCTACCGCCAATTCAAGGTCAAACTTTTTCATTTACTGCTATGCCTCCCTGAACTCTTTACCCACGAATGCCTGCACTGCGGGGTCTTCTGATGCAGAAATGTCCTGAGGACTGCCTTCGGCCTTTACTGTGCCTTCGTGAAGCATGGCCACCCTGTCAACAATAGAAAAAACCTTCGGAATCTCGTGGGTTACAATGATCCCGGTAAAGGAGAGTTTTTGATGACAGGCGTCGATGAGTTTCAAAATGGCATCACCGATCACCGGATCGAGTCCGGTGGTCGGTTCATCAAAGAGCATGATCTCCGGGTCCCTGACCAGGGCTCTTGCCAGTGCAGCCCGTTTGACCATCCCCCCGCTGATCTGAGACGGATACTTGAACTCCGAACCTGCCAGACCCACCCTTTCCAGCTCATCAAAGACCCTTGATCGAATCAACGCATCGCTCAGGCGGGTCTTTTCTTTGAGGGGAAAGGCGACATTTTCAAAAATACTCATGGAGTCAAAGAGTGCCCCCCCTTGAAATAAAAACCCCAGCCGCTCTCTCAAGGCCCTCAGGGGTTTCCCTTTGGATGAACCGATATCCTGGTCATCAATCAGCACCCGTCCCTGATCCGGAGTCATCAGCCCGGCCACATGTTTCAACAGCACACTCTTGCCGCAACCGCTGGCGCCGATTAGGGCCAAAACCTTTCCCTCAGGGATGGTAAGCGAAACCCCCTTCAAAACGGAGTGACCGTCAAAGGACTTATGCACATTTTCTATCTGGATCACCCTATTCCCTTATCCGCATCCATGCTAAAATAACAATGAGGTCATAAAATAGTCCCACACCAGTATCAACACCGAGGAAAGGACCACGGCCTGGGTGGTGGCCTTGCTCACCCCCTCCGCCCCAAAACCGGTAAAAATGGACGTATAAAATCCCTTGAAACAACAGACCCATGAAATAATGACACCAAAGCTCAGGGATTTATATATTCCTTCCATGATATCAGACATTTCCACATAATTTGCCATCTCCATAAAATAGGTCCCGGGTCCCACCCCGAGAAGCTTTCCACCGATCACATAGCCGCCGAAAATCCCCACCACGTCAAAGAAGGACGTTAACAGCGGCAGACAGATCACGGCCGCCAGGAAATTGGGGACCATCAGGTAACGGTAGGGATTCAGCCCCATCAGTTCCAGTGCATCCACCTGCTCACTGATCCGCATGATACCGATTTCAGCCGCAATGGCCGAACCGGCCCGACCGGTAACCATCAGCGCGGTGATGACCGGACCCAGCTCCTTGATCAGGGAAAGCCCCACCATGGGGCCTAAAAATGCCTCAGACCCGAACCGGCTGAGGCTGTAATACCCTTGGAAACCCAGCACCATTCCTGAAAAGGCGCCGGTCAGAAAAATGACGAGCAGGGATTGAAAACCGATGAACCGAATCTGCTTTAAGAGCCGTATGAGTTTAACCGGAGGAATCACCGTGTATGCAAGCATCCTGACCAGGAAAAGTCCCATGGTCCCCATTCGGTATAGATGCCCGAGGGTATAAGCCCCCAATTTTCGGACCGCATTCATGGGGCGAAGTGTCGCAAAAGATCCCTTATAAGTCAAAAGCTTTCTCTCTTGAAATTCTCTTGTCTTCTGTATAAGAATACAAGGATAAGCAAAAACGCCCTCTGTGCCCGTACAATCGCTGTATGTGCATTACCTTGGCTTACTGAAAGGAATTCAAAATGAAAATAGATCAATTTCCGGAAAAAATACGCCCCTATCTCGTCCCTGAACCCTTCGGCCACATGGTGTATGAATGTCTCCATTGCAAAGGAGAATTTCCCATTGACAAGCTCCTGTACACCTGCCCCGACTGCGGCAGCGTGCTGATGCTCCACAACAAAAATACCGCCCCCATAGAGGCCATAGACGGCCCCCTGTGGCGGGAGATCTTTGACTACCGCAAAATGCTCAACCACAACGCGCTCAAAGGCATCTTCCGCTACTATGAATTCATGGCCCCGGTCATCCCCCTGGACCATATCCTCTATCTCGGAGAGGGGCATACGCCCCTGGTAAGAGGCAACCCGCGAATGAAGGAAAGGGCGGGCGCCGAGGTTTATTTCAAAGTCGACGGCCTCAACCCCAGCGCCTCGTTCAAAGACCGAGGCATGGCATGCGCCCTCAGTTATATCCATACGCT
>JAWLET010000224.1:0-4778 GCA_041685955.1 Desulfobacteraceae bacterium
GATCAGGCAAAAGAAAATGGAAGGGATCAACCATCCCAGGACAATAAAAAAAAGGGTTATCCCACACCCTGCAAGAATAAAGGGGACTCCTTCTTTTGCGATGGGCCACCTGTTTTTTATGCGTGAGTCGTTCAAATCAAAAGCCTCTTTTAGCTGTGGTTGACGCCGGGAGGCGTCAAGCCGTTTTATCGGGTACCCATGTATATCTTTTCAGGATGATTGTCAACGGGATTGTCCTTCGGTTATGATGATTACAATCCCGATGCAGGCCTTGGGCCGCCATCCCGCCGTGAGCGGGATGCGCAAATTCTGCGGGATTACAAACAAAGATCCTGAGCCTCTATTCATGTGGGCTTTGAAGCAGAGGGAATGGATTGGGTCTGATATCGGGTGGTCGCATATACATCGGTCTGAGCGTAAAAGGATCGTCAAAGTCTCCGGCCTCCAGGCGTTTCAGGGCCGCAACGCCGATGGAAACCGGGTTCAGGTGCCAGTGATGAGGGGGCGCCAACAGGGCCCTGGCGCCGAGACTTTCCTGTATATCATGGCCCTGGGCCTCAAAGTCATTTCCTATGAAAAGGGTAGTGCCCCCCTTGAAAACTTCAGGCAGGTCCTTCCATCTGAGACAGATGTCTTCCCCCTCTCTTACCAGGAGACGGTCCTTATTCCAGGTGAACAGGGCCGTAAATACCTCATTTTTTCTGGAGTAAAGCATCGGGGCCACCGGAAGATCTGTCAGAGGCGCCTCACTGGCCATGGCCTCCAGGGTGGAAATGCCGATCAGGGGAAGGTGAAGTGCGTGAGATAGCCCCTTGGCAAGGGAGAGGCCGACCCTCAGCCCGGTGAAACTGCCCGGACCCGAGGCTATCGCTATGCAGGTGATATCCTGAATGGACAGATCAGAGGCGCTGAGCAGAAAGTCGACTGTAGGCATGAGATTGCCGAAATGCCCTTTGCCTTTGGGCAAAAGGACATTCGCCACAGGTGTGCCGTTCTCTCTCAAAAGGGCGATGCCGAATTGCTGAGTGGATGTGTTCAGGGCCAGGAGCATAAGGATGTCAGGTTTACTCCAGAAGCCTTGTGATATCGTTGTAGATGACAACGGCCATCAGCATAAGCAATAAAAAAAGCCCCACTTTCTGGGCGATTTCACGTTTTCTCAGGGTGAGCGGTTTGCCGGTAATGAGCTCCAGGAAAAGAAAAATGATAACCCCGCCATCCAGTATGGGCACAGGGAGCAGATTCAGGATGCCCAGATTAATGCTGATGACAGCAGTAAACGGGATCAGGTATGTCCAGTTTTCCTGGGCCAGTTGTCCGCTCATTTGACCGATCAGAATGGGGCCTCCGAGGGTCTTGATGGGGACCACCTGCTGAAAAAGCTTCACAATGGTCAGACAGGTAAGCTTTATGATTTCCCAGGTTTTTTTGAATCCCTCCTGGATCGCTTTTAGGGGGCCCAGAGAGACCTGTTTGAAATGTCCTGCGGCCACGATTCCTATCAAGGGGGATTGAGTCTCCTCACCGAAAAGATTTTTGACCACACTCATTTCAGGGATCACGGATACTGAAATATGCCCGTCTCCTCGTTTTGCCTCGATAAGAAGCGCCTCTCCCTCGTTCTCTTTCACGTGTGATTTAATATCTTCCCAGGTCTCAATGGGTTTGCCGTTGATGGCGGCGATGATGTCCCCTTTCTGCAGGCCTGCCACGGCAGCGGGGGAGTCTTCCCGGACCTGCCCGATTTCCGGGGTCATCACATGGATGCCTGAGACCACATATGAGGCACAGAAGATCACCAGGGCGAGCGCGAGGTTGAACAACGGCCCGGCCCCCACAATGGCGATGCGTTTGCCCACGGACTTGTTGCTGAACGACTTTTCCTCCTCTTCAGGGGAGAGGGGTTCCGCTTCGTCCTCCTCGCTCTCACCCAGCATCTTCACATATCCGCCCAATGGAATGGCTGAAATGAGATATTCTGTTTCCCCCATCTTTTTTCCAGCCAGTTTGGGACCGAACCCCAATGAAAACTTGAGGACTTTAACTCCGAAATATTTTGCAGTGAGAAAGTGTCCCAGCTCATGGAAAAAGATCAGGACTCCCAATACAACTGCAAAAGGTAGAATATAATAGAAAAAAAACTGCATCAGTTTTATGCCTTCAGGCTTTCTGTTTTAAATAAAAAAATGCCAGGGGTTCACAGGTTCCGCCCATCGCCGCTTATCCATCACCAATTAACAATCCAGCGGTCTCTCTGGCCCATCTGTCCACCTCCAGGACCATTTCTATGCTGTCGATGATACGGGTCTGGTGGGCCATCATGGTCTTCTCGATGAGGGCGGGGATATCCAGAAATCCGATTTTTCCCTTCAAAAATGCTTCCACCGCGATTTCATTGGCAGCGTTCAGGGCCGCGGGCATACTCCCTCCCTCATGAGCGGCCTTGAGTGCCAGATCAAGACATTTGAATTTTTCCAGGTCCGGTTCCTCGAACGTTAAGGCGCCGATTTTTCCCAGATCGAGCCGAGAGAGACCGTTGCCTACGTGCCTGGGATAGCAAAGGGCGTAGGCGATGGGGATTTTCATATCCGGGACCCCGAACTGACCGATAACCGAGCCGTCTTTATATTCGACCATTGAATGCACAATGCTCTCAGGATGAATCAGGATGCCTATCTGCTCCATGGGCAGATCAAAAAGCCATTTGGCCTCGATCACCTCCAGCCCCTTGTTCATCATGGTGGCTGAATCGATAGTGATTTTGGCGCCCATATCCCAGTTGGGGTGTTCCAGGGCCTGGGCCGCACCCATGCCTTTCATCCTTTTCTTGGAAAGGTTTCTGAATGGTCCGCCGGAGGCGGTCAGTATGACCCGGCTTACATCTTCTTTTGAGTGTCCCCTGAGTGACTGCAAAATCGCGCTGTGTTCACTGTCCACGGGGCGTATGCTCACCCCCAGGGCTTTGGCCTTGTTCATGATGATTTGTCCTGCCATTACAAGGGTTTCCTTGTTGGCCAGGGCGATTTCTTTGCCGCTCTTTACTCCTTCATAGGTGGGTATCAGGCCGGCCGCACCGGTCATGGCGGAAAGCAAGGTGTCCACCTCTTCCAGGGTTGCGACCTGGTTGTAGCCGTGCTGCCCGTAAAGTATCTCAGGGGGAGAGTCCCCGGTAAGACGGCGTTTCAGGTTTAGGGCAATAGGTTCGTCCAGGACCGCCACCACTTTGGGCCGAAACATGGAAATCTGCTTGTGGAGAAGCGCTGTATTTTTGGCGGCTGTCAGGGCGACAATTTTGTAACGGTCCGGGTTGGAGCGGATCACTTCCAAGGCGTTGACGCCGATCGAGCCGGTGGATCCCAATATGGCGATATTTTTCATGTGTTCGTCACGTTCCTGGTGTCAATTCGGCAATGTTAGCGGTGTGCTGGATTTACAATTTTCCATCAACTCCAGAAAAGATACACGAAAAGCACCGGTATTGCAAAGAGAAGGCCGTCGATGCGGTCAAGGATTCCGCCGTGACCGGGAAGAAAGTGACCTGAATCCTTTATGCCATGGTTCCTTTTTAACAAAGATTCCCCCAGATCCCCGATTTGTTCCGCTGCCGACAGGAGGATCAGGAGAACGAAAACGTTAACATTCAAAGGGTGAACCGGTATCCACAACAGGAATAAGACCCCCGCTGCAAGACTCAGCCCCAATCCACCCACGGCGCCTTCCCATGTTTTCCCGGGGCTGATTCTTTTGTGCAGTTTGTGTTTTCCAAACAGTTTTCCCGTATAAAAGGCGCCCGTGTCCCCGGCAAATACGACAGCGAGCAGAAAAAATATCCAGGCGCTGCCCCATGCGCGGAAATGGATCAGCGCCAGAAGGGCCAGGGGAAGCGTTACATAAACCGGCCCGAAAATACTCTTCCCCAATTCCGAGGTGATTTTTTCATTGGGAGCGGCAAAAGTAAACATGAACACAGTCATCGGAACCAGTGCCCAAAATAAGATGATCGCCGGTATCAGAAACACCTGCCGCATCTCAATGGCCAAAAACAGAATGACGGTTAAGATGATATTGAATGCCAGGATTGTTTTCGGAAGTTTGGTATTCGTGAGGGTGTAGTATTCAATGAGGCCGATCAATGATGCCGCACAAAGGGCGGAGTGAAATACCCAGGCAGGGGCGTATCCCACGAGAAAGATCAAAACGGGCACGGCGATGATACCGGTCAGCCATCTTTTCAGATGCATGGTTGGAGCTGCTCCTCGGTCTTACTGCCTGGTCCCTGCGGTGCCGAACCGTCTGTCCCGCTGCTGATATTCGCTGATGGCTCTCAGGTATTCTTCCTTGCTGAAGTCAGGCCACAGGGTGGAGGTGATGTAGAGTTCGGTATAAGAAAGCTGCCAGAGCAGAAAATTGCTGATACGGTACTCTCCACTGGTTCGGATGAGGAGATCCGGGTCCGGCATTTCCCGCGTGTACAGGGTATTTGAGATCAGTGTTTCGGAAATATCGCTGCTATCCAGTTCATGCCTGCTGACCCTGCGGGCGATTTCTTGAACAGCGTCGGTAATTTCCTGCCTCCCGCCGTAGCTGAGGGCCAGGGTCAATACCATGTGGTGGTTGGCCTGTGTTTTTTCCATGGTGTCAAGCAAAATTTGTCGGGTGGCGGCCGGGAGTTTTTCAGTTCTGCCGATGGTGTTCAGCCGGATGCCGTTTTTCTGCATCTCATCCAATTCCTTTTTCAAGAACCGATGCAAGAGCCTCATCAGGGCCTGGATTTCATG
>JAWLET010000225.1:0-4762 GCA_041685955.1 Desulfobacteraceae bacterium
TTAAGGATCATTATAGGGGAAACAGCTGTTCTATGCGCTGGGCCAGCATGATATCCCCTGCGGCTTTGAGCTGTCCACTCATGAAGGCCTGCATCCCGTTTACCTCTTTGTTCACCATACTCAGCCATGTCTCTGCGGACATGGTCAGGGTTACCGCCGGGGATTCATGGGTGCCCTCTTTCACCTCACAGGTCCCATCCTTGACAATGACCATCCAGTTCCCGCCCTGGTCTCCGGTGATGTCAAACTGAAAGACCGCGTCCAGACCCTGGGCCGCATTGGGATTGAACACTTCGGACATTTTATCAAAAACCGCTTTTACATCCGTGTACGCCATTGTTCCCTCCTTAAGTACTGGTTTGTCAGATAGTGCATTTTTTTACAGCATTTTTCTTGGCGGAATGACCACCGCCTTCCCTTCTGCCACACTCGTTCCGTGTTGATTGGTCCACTTCAAGTCCATGCCGATCCACTGCTTTTCCTCAATCTTTCGGGCCACGGTGGCCCGGGCCGTAATGGTGTCGTTGAAAAAAGTGGGCGCCTTGAAGCGGCAGGAGAGCTCCACAAGCACCGTCCCCAACCCAGGCAGCTTCATCCCCAAGACAGGCCCAATAAGACTCTGAGCCACGGCACCGTGGGCAATTCTGGCCTTAAACGAGGTCCTTCTTGCAAAGGCCTCATTCATGTGCAGAGGATTGAAATCCCCGCTGATACCGGCAAAAAGACTGACATCCGTTTCTGTAATGGTCTTGGAAAAGCTGGCTGTCTCACCGATTTTCAATTCATTATATCCTTTTCCCAATTCAATGTCCATAATAACCCCCTTTCATTTTTGAATGATCCCGTGAAGTCCCTGTGGTCTGAAACCTGGTTGTATGGGTGTCTGGGCCGCGGGATGGAATGGCTATTTGCCTGTAAACCGCGGTTTCCGTTTCTCCACGAAGGCCTTCATGCCTTCCACGGCATCCTGGGTGGAGATGACCCCTCCCAATGCCTCACATAAAAAATCCACGGCTGCTTCAAAGGGCATCTCACCGGCCCGGTAAAAGGCCTCTTTTCCCAGACGCGTGCCCCTGGGACTCTTGCCGGCAAGCAGGGTCAGGGTGTTTTGGACCTCTTCATTGAGGTGATCCGGTTCCCCGGCCCTGGTGATCAGCCCCACCTGCTCCGCCTTCGGGCCCGGATCTTCCGGCCGGTCAGGACCATGTCCATGGCCTTTTTGAAGGCCCAGGCCTTTTTCACCCCGTCCCCTTTCCGGACCAGGATCCGGACCACGATGGAAGGCATGGGCGGGGTGATCTCACGGAAGGTCTGCTCGCCCGTCCCCGGCGTTTCAAAAACATCACCTATTTTTCAGCAACCCATCCGCGATCTTCATGCGGGATAAAGCGGAAGCCGTGCCTGAAACCTGCAAATATTTGGCGTTCCGGTAGGCGCCCTCAGCCGGGTTTTTGTGGGCAAAGCCGGTTTGGCCCAGTATGTGAAGGGCCTTGCTGGCCACCTCTTCCGCCGACTCGGTAGAGAACACCTTGGCGCAATAGGCCAGTTCTTGGGCCTCCGGTCCTCCGGTCTCCCACATCCAGGCGGCCCGATAGACCAACAGCTGCGCGGTCTGAAGGAGGGTGAGCATCTCTGCCAGTTTAAACCCCACCTCCTGATAGGCGATGAGGGGCTTTCCACCGCTTTGGTGGCGCTTGGCATGGCTTACCGCCGTGTCCAAGGCCCGTTGCATGAGGCCCAGGGCCCCGGCCGCCAGGACCTGATTTTCCCAGATTCGGACCTCCGTGAAGACCTCCCGGCCGTCCATGGGGCCCATGACATATGCCGGGTCCACCCTACAGTCCTCAAGGGTCACCGCACACATGGGGAGGTCTTCACAACCGAGGGGGGGTGACTTTTGGCCCATAAAAAGCCCCTGATCATGCCTTGAGACCAGAAAAAAGGCGGCAGCATCGGTGTTGTCCACCGTTCCGGCCACGGCGATCCAATCCGCGATGGGGGCGTTCATCACCTGGGGCTTTTCCCCTGAAACCCGGAACCCCTCTGAGGTGGTGGAACCCACGGTTCCCATATCCGCCCGGGTCTCATGGAATCCGGGTTCGGAAAGGGCCACCGTGCCCATGGCCTCACCATGCCGGATGGCCGGGAGCACCTGAGATCGCAGTTGTGGGCTCCCATAGGCGTTCATTAGACGGCCGAAAATACGGGCGCTGGTCTCTGCACATACATACAGGGCGGGAGATACGGCGGCCAGAAGTTGTTGCGCCGCCACTGTGGCCGGGCCGTAGGGTTCATCCTCCAGGGCCAGGCTCAGGTATCCGGTATGGGCCAGCCGGTTCAGCCAGGTAAGGCTCTCCCTGCGCAATGCTGACATACTTTCCTCTCCCCACCCCATGAGAGGCTCTGCGCGGGTGTCGGAAAAGAGGGCCCGAATCTTTTCTTGGAACGCCTTTTCCCTATGCCCAAAATCAAAATTCATGGTCTGACGACTCCATTAAATCAGCTTTGAAATAATCTTTTTCTGGATATCAGAGGTGCCTCCACCGATGGGGGCCAGGCGGCTGTCCCTGAAAGCCCTTTCCACTTCATATTCGTGGCAGTACCCATACCCGCCGAAGATGATCATGGCGTCATTGGCAGGACTCAGCCCCCAGTCCCCGACAAAGAGCTTGGCCACCGCCGCCTCCAGGTGATTGAGCGGTCTTCCCTGGTCCTTGCACCAGGCAATGCGATAACACAGGGATCTGGCGGCCTCCACGAAAATTTTGATGTCCGCCAGTTTGTGTTTAACGGCTTGAAATTCAGAAATGGGCCGGCCGAACTGGTAGCGTTCCCGGGCATACCGGACGGCCTTGCTCAGCACATAAGACATCCCTCCCACAAAGGGGGCCAGCAGGGCGCTGCGGTCCCATTCAACGGTCTGGAGCGCCATAAGAAACCCGCCCCCTTCCGGCCCGATCAGGTTTTCCTCGGGGATCTCACAATCCTCGAAGATCAGCTCTGAGGTGTGGGAGGTCCGGACTCCCATTTTTTCGATATTTTTGCCTGCCGAAAACCCTGGTGTCCCTTTTTCCACAATAAAGGCGGAGATCCCTGCGTGCCCGAGGTCTCTGCCCGTCTTTGCATAGACCACGGCCACATCCGCCACCGGCCCGTTGGTAATGAACATCTTGTTTCCGTTTAATCGGTATTGGTCCCCCCGTCTTTCGGCCCGGGTGGACATGGAGGCCACGTCCGATCCGGCCCCGGGTTCGGTAAGGCCCATGCACCCGATCCATTCCCCTGAGGCCAGCCTGGGGATGTACCTTTCTTTCTGAGCCGGGGTTCCGTGGGAAAGAATGGTATCCGCGCAAAGAAAGGTGTGGGCCCCGTACGCCAGGGACAGTCCTCCGTCCACGCCTGCTTCGCCCAGGGCCTCCCCGGCCATGACGGTGGTGACCACATCGGCGTCGCTCCCGCCCAGTGCTTCCGGGAAATGGAGCCCCAGGATGCCGAACTCCCCCAGCCGCCCAAAGGAGTGAAAATCAAACGCTCCGTTCAGGTCATGTTCCGGGACCCGGGGGACAATCTCCTTTTTGGCAAAGCGGATGACCTGATCTCTGAAAATGTTTTGTTCCTGGGTAAATGCAAAATCCATAATGTCGGCTCAGCCCCTGTTTCTCTGGTCTCTTGCGCCATTTAAAAAGACATCGATGATGGTGTCGGCGATTCCGTTTTTCTGAGCACCTCCCTTGATTTTCTGGTCCTCAAGTACCATGGCCGAAAGGAACGTTTCTATGGCGCCTAAGAATATATACGTGAGGTAGCGGGCGTTCAAATCCTTTCTGAAAGCGCCGCGTCTTTGCCCTTCCTGGATCAGTCCCTCTACACGTTCCATGAAGTCCTTGAAGTAATTCAGCCGGGAGGCGGTCAGATTGGCCGTTGATCTGGAGATTTCAGTGATGAATACATTCACCAGTTCCGGGTCGGTTTGATAGGTGTCAAAAAAATAGAGTATGACCTGCTTGAGCTTATCCGCTATAGGGTGTTCACTGTGGCTGATGTCCGCCATTAACCCCAGGAGGCCTTCCCACCATTGCCTGAATATGGTATCAAACAGATCCTCCTTGTTTTTGAAATAATGGTACACCAGTCCATAAGAGATTCCGGCTGCATGGGCAATATCAGAGATTCTGGCCCGGTGATAGCCTTTCTGCTTGATGGTTTTTAAAGCGGCTTCAAATATCACCGCTTCCTTGTCGCTTTTGTTTCGAGAGATCAATTTTTTCATAAACATCATTAGATCAATGATTGATTGACTTGTCAATCAATATTCCGAGGTCTCCCTGGAAACAGACGGGCATCTTGCGTTTTCAGGCCCGCTCGTATATTCTGAAAATACTCCCGTTGAAACGGCTTTATGTCCCTGGTGGCACGAAAAAAATGGGGGGCTTTTTAGCAAAAAGCGCTCACAGGGTGCGGACATTCGCGCCTGGGGTTTCGGAATCCCGGCCGTTTGGGACCATTTTTTTTGAGGAGGTTGATTCATGGATACTGAAACAGCAGTAAAAGGGAGAAGAAGCATTCGCAGGTTCAAACCGGAACCGGTGCCGCAGGAAATTATCCGGGACATCTTAAACACAGCCCGCTGGTCGCCTTCATGGGGCAACACCCAGCCCTGGGAGCTTTATGTGGTCACCGGTCAATCACTTTGAAAGACAACGGGCGGAATTGGACGAGTTTGTCGCCTGGGTGAGTTGATGCCGGGCCTTTTCTCGTGCCA
>JAWLET010000226.1:0-4759 GCA_041685955.1 Desulfobacteraceae bacterium
GCTGAGTCCGGAAGCGGCTGAGGAACGGCGGCAACAAGGCGGGATCCGTTTTGACCAACGCGTGGCCGTGGTGACGGGCGCAGGCGCGGGTCTGGGCCGAGTTTATGCCCTGGAACTAGCCAAGCGCGGGGCCAGGGTGGTGGTGAACGACCTGGGCGGGGCCCCGGACGGGTCCGGTGAAGGGGCCAAGGTCCCTGCCGACCGGGTGGTGGAGGAGATCCGGAAGGCCGGCGGCGAGGCAGTGGCGAGTTACGATTCAGTGGCCACCCCCGAGGGCGGACAGGCCATTGTGGATACCGCCATCAAGGCCTTTGGCAAGCTGGACATCCTCATCAACAACGCGGGTATCCTCAGGGACAAGACCCTGGTGAAGATGACCCCTGAAAACTGGAATGCGGTGATGGATGTCCACCTCAAGGGCGCCTACCATGTGACCCGGCCGGCCTTTGAAAAGATGCGTGAGAACCGCTACGGACGGATTATTTTCACCACCTCTGCGGCCGGCCTGTACGGCAACTTCGGCCAGACCAACTACTCGGCCGCCAAGATGGGGCTCATCGGATTCATGAACACCCTCAAGCTGGAGGGCGAAAAACACGACATCCGGGTCAATACCATCGCACCGGTGGCCGCCACCCGGCTCACCCAGGGCATCCTCCCGCCCGATCTTCTGGAAAAGCTGAAACCCGAGTTCGTGGCCCCCCTGGTCCTCTTCTTCTGTTCTGATCAATGTAAAGAGACCGGTCTCATGATGAATGCGGGGATGGGATACTTCAACCGCGCCGCCATCGTCACCGGCCCGGGCACAACGCTGGGGGACGGCAGTGAACCGCCCACGCTGGAAGCAATTCACCGGCACTGGGATGCCATCAACACCCTGGAGGGGGCAGCGGAATTTCCCAATGCCACCGCCGCCTTCGGCCCCATGCTGGAGGCCTTCAGCCCAAAGGAAACCGGCCCTGCCGAGGGCTCGGATGCCGGGCTGACCGTGGAAGGGATCTTCGAGGGACTGCCCCACGCGTTTCAGCCGGATCAGGCCGCAGGGGTGGAGGTGGTGTTCCAGTTTGATATTTCAGGGCCCAAGGGCGGATCCTGGCATGTACAGATCAAGGAGGGGACCTGCCAGGTGACCAAAGGGGCCCACGACAGCCCCACCACCACCATCCAAATGGCGGATGATGATTTTGTAAGCATGATTTCAGGGGAACTCAATGCCATGTCCGCTTACACCAGCGGAAAGATCAAGATCGGAGGCGATCTCATGAAATCGCAGCTCATCGAAAAGCTGTTCAAGTTCTAATGCCGGATGCCGGCCGAAAACCATTACGCCAAAACCGGAATTCGCCGCATGCAGGTTCTGCTGATAGGTGTGACGAGGACGGTATCCGGCAGCAATGAGGAGAAAAGATCATGGCCACAGGGATCAAAGACAAGGTAGCGATCATCGGTATGGGGTGCACCCGGTTCGGGGAGAGATGGGATGTGGGTGCGGAGGAACTCATGGTGGAGGCCTTTTCCGAATGCATGGCAGACGCGGGCATCGCAAAGGCCGATATCCAGGCCGCCTGGCTCGGCACCTGTCTGGAAGAGATCAATGTGGGAAAGAGTGCCCTGCCCCTCTCCACCACCCTCAGGCTTCCTTTCATTCCGGTCACCCGGACAGAGAATTTCTGCGCCAGCGGAACCGAGGCCTTCAGGGGGGCGGTCTATGCGGTGGCGTCCGGGGCCTATGACATGGCCCTGGCACTCGGAGTGGAAAAGCTCAAGGACACGGGCTATGGGGGGCTGCCCAATCCCGGGTCCAACTGGGGGTCCCTGAGCTGGCTGTGGTGGCCCAATGTGACCGCTCCCGGGGCATTTGCCCAGCTGGCCTCTGCGTACGCGGCAAAGTACCGGATTCCGGATAAGGACCTGAAACGGGCCATTGCCCATGTCTCATCCAAGAGCCACGCCAACGGTACCCTCAACCCCAAGGCCCACCTGAGGAAGGAGATCACGGATGACCAGGTGATGAGTGCGCCCATTGTGGCCCATCCGCTGGGCCTCTTTGACTGCTGCGGGGTGAGCGACGGCTCGGCATGTGCCATTGTGACCACGGTGGAGAAGGCCAAGGCCCTGGGCAAAAAGGATTTTGTGACGGTCAAGGCCCTCCAGCTGGCCCTGAGCAACGGCGAAGAGATGGGGTTCAATGGATGGGACGGCGACCACTTCATCACCACGGACCACTGCAGCACCAGGGCCTATGAAGAGGCCGGGATCCAAAACCCCAGGGAGGAAATCAACATGATGGAGTTACATGACTGTTTCTCCATCACCGAACTGGTGACCTATGAAGACCTCCACATATCCCCGAGAGGAGAGGCGGTAAGGGATGTGATGGACGGGTTCTACGACCGGGAGGGCGGGGGGATCCCCTGCCAGGTGGACGGCGGGCTCAAGTGCTTCGGCCATCCCATCGGGGCCTCGGGGCTGAGGATGCTCTACGAGATGTATCTGCAGTTCCACGGCAGGGCCGGGGAACGCCAGATTGAGGACCCGCGTTTCGGACTGACCCACAACCTGGGCGGGGTCCCGTTCATGAATGTGTGCAGCATCGCCATTGTGGGCAGGTACGAAAATTAGCGTCTTATAGGGGCGTCCCCGATGAAAGGGGGGTTACCCCCATTAGAGGCATTATAAATGGAGGTTTCCGAGCCTGGGTACCGAGCAGAAGTCGCTACTGCAGGCCGGAGTGGATGCGGTGAACGTGACCGGCGGATGGCATGAGACCCGTGTGCCGCAACTGACCGCCAATGTGCCTGCCGGCGCTTTCGTGTACCTGGCCCGGGGAATCAAGGAGGCGGTGAATATTCCGGTGTTTGCGTCCAACCGGCTGGGAGACCCGCAGGTGGCGGAACGGGCCCTCAGATCAGGGTCATGCGACATGATCTGCTGGGGCAGACCGCTCATTGCAGACCCGGATCTCTCCCACCACGTCTCCCTGTTTGAAAAAGAGGGGCGTCTGGGCGGCCAGGTCAACCTGAGGCCCAACACCCGGCTCCTTGAAATCAGACCGGATGGGGTGCGGGTGGACACCGGCAGCGGTGAGGAGACCCTCCCGGCGGATACCGTGGTGATGGCCGCCGGGGTCTCCCCGGTGCGGGACCTCTCGGACGCGGTTCAGGACCTGGGGGTCGAATGGCTTGAAATCGGGGACACCAACCGTCCCGGCAAAATCACCGAGGCCGTGCAGGAGGGATTCCTCCGGGCCTTGACGGCGTGAGAGGCCACAGGGAGGTTTCCCGCGACCGCCGGTTCGTCTGATTGGGTTGGTGAGCGACGGCCGGCCGGGATCGGGACAGGAGGAGTTGAGTGTATGGGAAAATGGATGGATGGCTACCTGAAGCGTCTGGACCGGGTGCGGCATGAAAACCTTGCCGGCGGGGGGAACGCCCGTGTAACGATCCAGCAGGGACTTGGAAAACTCACAGCCCGGGAGCGGATCACCCGCCTGGTGGATACGGGATCCTTTGAGGAAATGGGGTCCCTGGTCACTGATTCCCGCCCGCCTTTTGACAGCATTTCCCGGCCGTGTCCATCGGACGGCGTGGTCATGGGCTTCGGAAAAATCCACACCAAAATGGCGGCCCTGTGTGCCATGGATTTCTCGGTCATGTCCGGTTCCTTGGGCAGCCAGGCGGCCTGGAAACTGGCGGATTTGGTCGACATGGCCGGTCAGAAGCGAATGCCCCTGATCTGCATATTCGATTCGGCAGGGCTGAGGATCGGGATCAAGGGGGGCGATTGCGGCCTGAGCGGGCTGGGCCGTTTCATCCGGAACTATTCCCGCTATTCCGGTGTAATTCCCAGGATCTCCCTGGTGCTGGGACCGTGTACCGGGCTCATGGCCGCCGTGGCCGTGCTCTCTGATTTTTTGATCATGAGGGAAGATGCGGCATTCATGTGGTACGGGGGCGCCAGGGAATCGGATGACGCGGGCACGGCTGAGTTTCATATGGAAAAAAGCGGACAGTGTGACCTCATTGCCCGGGATGATAAGGACGCCATCCACAGCGCCAAAGCGCTCTTGAGGTTCCTGCCGGGCAGTTGCTGGGAGGGACCGTCCTTTCAGGCGACCGGAGATGATCCCGAGCGGCGGGAAGACGCCCTTTTGGAGGTGATGCCCGATGATCCCAAATTCACCTACGATATCCACCAAATTATTGAATTGATCGTGGATCAGGGGACGTTCTTTGAACTGAAAGCAGACTATGCATCCCACCTGGTGATAGGGTTTTGTCGATTCGGCGGCCATGTGGCCGGGCTGGTGGCCAACAACCCGGATGAATTGAGCGGCATCCTGGAACCTGACGCATCAGACAAGTATGACCGGTTTATGCGGTTTCTGGATGCATTCAATATCCCCCTGGTCACTCTGGTGGATACTACGGCCTTCCCCCCGGGCGACCGATGGGAGCGGATGGGCGTGATCCGGCACGGCGCCAAGCTACTCCACTCCTATGCCCACCTCACCTGTCCCAAAATCACCATGGTACTGAGACGGTCCTACGGCGGGGCCAATATCGTGCTGGGGTGCTCCAAAATGTTTCCGGATTTCGTCTACACATGGCCCACGGCCGAGTTTGCCCCCACAGGTCCCGAGACGGTGGTCCATGCCGTGTTTCACAAGGAGCTGGCCCGGGCCAGAGAGCAGGGAAACTATGACGAGGTCTTCAACCGGTTTCTGGGCATCCTCAAGGAGCAGTTTTCGGTGATGAAT
>JAWLET010000227.1:0-4756 GCA_041685955.1 Desulfobacteraceae bacterium
CGGCGGCTCACCGGGCTTCGGGGGCCGGGTCAGGTAAGCGGCCAGCCGGTCAAATGTTTTTTCATCTCCCCCGGAGATGAGGCATCTGAAATACGCAGCCACCTTTGCCCGCTCTTTGACGGCCTCTATCTCAATGTCCGGGGTTAGTTGTGAGATCACATCGTGGAAGGCCCCGATGAACAGGACCCCGGTCTCGCCCGCAAGCAAGGTCCGATTGATGGTCTCGGCGATGAACCGGTCCCGTTTTTTCAACAGCCGGTCCCGGCCGAATTCGCTTCCCATCGGCGCTACGGTCCTTTCCCAGGCCGAACTTTGTTGGGCCATTTCCAGAATCCGTTCATACTCCTGTTTTAAGAGTCCCGCATCTTCGGTCTTCCGGAGCTGGGCCCCTCGCTGGATCAGGTCCAGTACAATCTCGTGGTTTCGGCTCCCGCGCCCGGCCCCTTCTTCAATGATCCTGCGGCCCAGTTCCCCACCCGCCATCAAGCCGTCCTGATAAATTTTCAAATTCCGCGCATCCATACGTTTGAAGAATTCATCCAGTCCGTCCCAGTATTTCAAGACGCTCTTTTTGTGTTTCACCCACCTTTTCTTCCCGCATATCTCCTCACTTTTTCTGTCCATGGCCGGTGCAACAGTTCCAAGGTCGGCACTCACATGGATGACAGGCACATGGTACAATTTTCTCATGGCATTCCCGCCAGGTGCAAAACCCTATGGAGCACCTGAATTCCCCACAGGCACCAGTTCCATCCGCACACCGATATCGGACGCCTCAAAGGAACACCATCTCCCTTTACAATAATCCTCAAGCAGACTATAGGCCTTGGCGATTGCTTCATATCGATTTCTGACCGCTTCATCACCCGGGAATTTATCCGGGTGACAGACCTTGCTCAATTTCCAGAACGCATTCCTGATCTCCTCCCTTGTGGCACTCATCCCCAGTTCCAGCATCTGCCTCGCTGCGTCTATCTCCTGCAAATCAAACGCTTTAACGGTCAGGGTTGAAAAACTGTAAGGGGGAAGCGGTCCCACGATCCGGAAATTGATGGTATCTTCAAAATACGCATCCAGCTTCTTCACCTCTGCTTCAAAGGTCTCCGTGTTCTGCTCGTCCAACAGGAAGGCCGCATTCATGATCATGCTATCGTCCATGAGCGAGTGGGGGAAATGCCGTCCGGCCTTAATTTTCAGGGACGATACCATCTGATTCCCAATCTCCTCTTTTTTCCTGTCGAGTGATTCCTTGACCATCCGCCCCACTTTTATTTGCCTCTCCTTGAGAGAGACACCGGTGTGAGTTTGTGCCGCCTCCTTGATGCGTCTTACTTCTCTCTCTTGCCCCAATTCTTTCAATACCGCCTCAAAATCCTTCCAGAATGCCACCACATCCAGTTCTATCTTCCCTTCCATCTCAGAGAGGCTTTGATCGATCCGGCCGTGGTTCTGCACCATTATTTGCCTGAGCGCCGCTTCCCCATTCAGGGTGGTCCCAAACTTCATGGGAATAATCTTGAAGCGTTTCATGACCGTTTCGATGGCGGCCTGATAGACGGCCAGCGAGCGCAGGAGGGTTTCCTTTTCAAGAGATCCAAAATCCCCATACGGAGAAACACTCACCACTGCGGCGATCTCACCATCTGGAACCACCCGCACATCATGCTCTTGAATGCCTATGGGGCCCATATCCTCGGGTCTATTCGAATGGATAAAACCGTAGATAAAGATGGGCTGTTGGGCCATAACGATTCCCCTTTGTTTTTATGACGTTTAGGGTTTTACGGGTTTAGGGTTCGTGCGATTGCCGTAACGTATTTTCCTTCCCTGCAGCACATAGTATTTTCGAATGAGAGCACTTAGCCTTTACAGGTGACGCGATTCCCGAACCTGACTGAGTGCGGTTTTAAAATGACCCCTGGAAATTTTAAATGCCGTATGGTCCCTTGTTCCGCTCTCAATAAATGCCCTGATGGCGAGCATGGCGGCCTTCCGGCAAACGTCCTCGATGTCGGCCCCAACCATCCCCTCGGAGGCCCTGGACAGGGCCTCAAAATCCACGTCCCCGGCCAGCGGTTTTCCCTTGCTGTGCACCTTGAATATCTCGGCCCTTGCCTCTATATCCGGAGGCGGGAGTTGAAGGTGAAAATCGAATCTCCCGGCCCGAAGCAGTGCAATATCCAGTATGTCGAGGCGATTGGTGGCAGCCAGGACCACGATCCCTTTGAGTTCTTCGATCCCGTCGAGTTCGGTGAGAAACTGGCTGATGACCCTATCCAGCACATGGGACCCGGCATCCGATCCCCTCTTGGGCACCAGGCTGTCTATTTCGTCGAAAAACACAATGCACGGCGAGGCCTGTTTGGCCTTTTTAAACACCTCGCGGATGCCCCGCTCACTCTCACCAATCCATTTGGAGAGGAGTTCCGGCCCTTTCACCGATATGAAATTCACATCCGATTCCGAGGCCACCGCCTTTGCCAAGAGGGTCTTCCCGGTCCCGGGGGACCCGTAGAGCATAATCCCTTTGGACGGATGGGTATGGGCATAGGCAAACAGCTCCTCGTATTTCAGAGGCCACTCAATGGTTTCCTTGAGAATCCGTTTGGTTTCCTTGAGCCCGCCCACATCCGACCACTTCACATCCGGCACCTCGGTGAACACCTCGCGAATGGCCGAAGGCTCCACTTCCTTGAAGGCCTCCAGGAAATCATCAAAGGTGACCTGAAGGTTCATCAGGGTGTCGTAGGGAATATCTTCCAGTTCAAAATCGATGCTGGGGAAGATCTTTCTCAGGGTGGCCATGGCCGCCTCCCTGGAAAGAGCTTCCAGGTCGGCGCCCACAAACCCATGGGTGATTTCCGACAATCGCAGCAGATCCACATCATCAGCCAGGGGCATCCCCCGGGTATGGACATTCAGGATCTCAAGGCGGCCGTTTTTGTCCGGGATGCCGATCTCGATCTCCCGGTCAAAGCGGCCCGGACGCCTCAAGGCCGGATCGATGACATTGGGAATGTTGGTAGCCCCGATGACGATCACCTGGCCCCGGGAAGAAAGCCCGTCGAGAAGAGCCAGAAGCTGGGCCACCACCCGCTTTTCCACCTGCTTTTCCCCGCCCATTTCTTCGCGCTTGGGGGCAATGGCGTCGATCTCGTCCAAGAAAATGATGCTGGGGGCGTGTGACGCGGCCTCCTCAAAAATCCGTCTCAGATTGGCCTCACTCTGGCCGTAGAATTTCTGCATGATCTCAGGCCCGCTTAGATGCCCGAAATGGGCATCGGTCTCACTCGCCACGGCCCGGGCGATAAGGGTTTTGCCGCACCCGGGCGGCCCGTGAAGGAGCACCCCCTTAGGGGGATCGATCCCGAGACGCTCAAAGACCTGGGGGTATTTCAGGGGGAGTTCGATCATCTCCCGGATGCGCCTGATCTCCTTTCCCAGGCCACCGATATCTTCATAGGCAATACGGGACCCGGCCTCCTCCGCCTCCTTTTTGTCCTGAATGCTCATGGCGGTATCAGGATGGATCAATACCACGCCGGCGGGCCGGGTGGAAACCACCCTGAAATCCTGGGTCTTTGTGCCGAAGAGCCGCGCCCGTACCGTGTCCTCTTCCGTGAGCGGCAATCCTTCCAGGAGGCTCCCGATATACCGGGTATCATGGGAGCGCATGGGAGTCAACGGGGCCACCACCACCTTGTGAGCGGACTGAAACGGAACCTTCTTCACGGTGACCCTTTCATCTATCCCCACCCTGGCGTTATCCCGCGTGATCCCGTCCACCCGGATCAAACCACCGCCCCGGTCTTCCATGTAGGCGGGCAGGACCTTGGCCACGGTTTGTCGCTTTCCCTCCACCGCCACCACATCCCCCACTTCCACTCCGATCTTCCCGAAGTCAGCGGGATCCAGCCGGACAATCCCCCGACCCACATCCTTGGTGCCGGCCTCGGCCACCTTTAGGGTTATGGATTTGGTGTCAGTTGTCTTTTTTGCAGAAGTCATGGGTTATACTCTTTCGATTTCGATCCCGATTTGGCGTTCGGCCGTCATTCCCTTCGTTGCCACTCCCGGCTGTCTCTTTTTGAATTGACTTCTCAACAAAATTTCATTATTTTTCTCTGTAATGAATGATAATCAAAGAAAATTTCTTTCAGATAAACTGGGTACACTGGGGAACATCGCCGTAGGCGCTTTGATATTCGGCCAATTTCTTTCAGACGAATTGTTCCGTTTTCCCTCATTTCTGTTTGGCGTTATACTTTGGTTTCTCTGCTATCTCACTTCGTATCTTATTTTGAAAGGTGGTGAGGAATAATGTCAGCCTTAGCTTGGACTTTCTTGATTCTTAGTATCATTGTGATTTTATTTACAGGACCAATTATTTATAATGACTGGAGAAAAAGACATAAAACCAGCAAAAAGGAATCATAACATAGGTTCTCGGCCTTTGCGCCTTTAGGCCTTTGCATGAGTCATTCATTGTCTTCTTTAATCCTGATCCTTGGTTCCCCTTCATCTTTCCTCTAACCTTCGGCCGTTGACTGCCCCCTGCCTATCGCCTTCCGCGCTCTGCGTAACGTTCACAGCTTGCCAAACCTTCATCTTCCGCACTTCTTTACTTCGTCGTTCGCCAATCGCCAATCGACAATCCCCTCACCATTTCACCACGATATTCACAAAATTAAACGGGGGAGCCGGGCCCACGTACCTGAAATTGATCCGGTCCTCGTATTCTTTTCCCAGATCCTCC
>JAWLET010000228.1:0-4753 GCA_041685955.1 Desulfobacteraceae bacterium
GTTGAATAATCCCATGGCCGGTGAGGTCATTCTGCGAAAAAGCCTTTTGTATATTGACACCGGTTCAAAAAGGGGCCAAACGGGCCGTTTTAGAAGTACCCCAGTATAGTCATCGGGCATAGCTGTGCGCTTCTGGAAGCTGTGAAGCTCAGAGATATAGATTGGAGCCCTTGATCGATGTGTGTCAAGGCTCCTTTATATGGTTTTAAGCGGTTAGGGTTCTATTTTTCTTTTCTTCTATAGCTTGTACCCCCCAGGATTAAGACCTCGGAGTTGTGAACGAGGCGGTCAGCGATCGCCGTGGCCACGGTGGTGGAGTCGAACACGTTTCCCCATTCAGCGAAGGGCAGGTTTGTTGTCAATAGTGTGGACTTTACCTGGTGTCTTGCGCTGATCACCTGGAAGAAGAGGTGTGATCCCTGTTGGCCAAGGGAAAGATACCCTAACTCGTCACAGACAAGGAGAGCCGGAGATTGATAATAGTGGAGTTTTTTGAGGAGCGAGTGGTCTGCCTCTGCGGCGATGAGATGATTGATCATATCGATGGCAGTGGTAAATAGGACCTTCACATTGGCATTGCAAGCCGCATAGGCGATTGATTTGGCCAGGAAGGTTTTACCGGTGCCCGGGTTTCCGATCAGTATCACATCTTTGTGCTCTTTTATAAACTCCAGGTTAAGCAGGTTGAGGATCTGGGTTTTCTGATCCTTTCTTGACTTGTGATGATGGAAGTCAAACTGGTCGATGGTGATCTTTTGGTTGAGCTTGGATTGTTGGAATCGTAGCTTGATGGCATTTTGCCATCGGTGGTTTGTTTCCAGATCGGTGAGTCTTTCAAGTATGGATAAGAAACCGGTATTTTTCTTATTGGCCTCTTCAATGACGGCATCGAGTTCCTGGGCCATTGTTTTGAGTCGAAGGCCGAGCAGTTTTTCTTTGAGTACGTCTGGCATGATTTTTTCTCCTTTTGACGACCCACGTATCGTATTCGGATAGAGCGGGTGTTTCGAGACAGATATGATTGAGGTGGTCATTTTTGAGCCTGACCGGCGGATGCTGGGTTTTTGGAGTCATTTCCTGATAGAGGATATTTTCGATGTAATAGGCACCGTAGGCATTATGTAAGGTGGCCTTTTTGATGGCCTCAACAAGGGCATAGGTCCCGTACTCTTCTTTAAGGGCGAGTATCTTTTTGAGGCTGTTTCGAACAGGCTGATGGGTAGCGGCGAGGCGTTCGAGATACACTTTGGCTTCTTCCCCCAGACTGATGAAGGCCCGGACATATTGAGATTGCCAGAACCTGCGTTGTTGTTTTTGGGCAGCTTCCCGATGTACCGGCAGTTCGATACGCTCCTTTCGCTTATAGGAGCGGACATGGGTGGCGATGACCTTGTCTTTGAGATAAACCGTCAGGGTATGGGTATCGGCCTTCACCGTGACCTGTCTGCCGATGGCCCAGGGGGGGACGGTGTAATTGTTGGCATCAAAGCGGACGGAGAAGTCGGTATAGACTTTTACAGAGTCCGTGTCCCGGCAATCGGGTAAAAAGGGTGGGAGGGACCTCATGGCTTTTGGTTTGAAACGGTCTATGGGTCGTTCACCCGTAGTGGAATGGATTCTGACGTTGGCCACATGGTCCCGCCAATGGTTGGCCTGAGCCTGAAGGTCTTTTAGGTCATGAAAGGTTCTCAACGGGAAGAAGTTGTACCGGATGTAATGGATGGCGCCCTTTTCCACCTTTCCTTTTTCATGGGGACTTCTGACATTGCAGGCATGAGGGACAATGGCAAAAGGCCTGAGGAACTCCAAAAAGGACTCATTGAACCGGATGAGAGACCCATCCCTTTCGATCACCGCGGTGAGCATATTATCGGTAACCACTTCCCTCGGTGTCCCTTTAAAGAAGCGGAAAGCATTAAGGAGGCACCGATGAAGGGTCTCTTGCCGCTGAGAGTGGGTAAACTCTAGATAGAGCAACCGGCTGTGGGATTCAATGACCGCCATGCAATAAAGCTTTCGTTTTGTGTTGCCGTATAAAATGGAACCGAAGTGCCCCCAATCGATCTGGCACTGGTGTCCTGGCAGTGACTCGAATCGGATAAAGGGTTTTCGGTTCTTTGACCGGGATCGTTTTTGATAAAGGTAGTTCCTGAGAATGGATATTTGTCCATCAAATCCGGCATCTTGGAGACGCTGGAGGATGACAGTGGCATGGACCTCGGGGTCCTTTTCCAGAAACTGGTCAATCAGGTCCCGGTAGGGGTCCAGTTTGGATGATTTTGGTTTTCTTTGAGCGAAAGTTTGTTCTGGATTGTGAAGGTATTTTCTGACTGTCTTTCTGTTTAGCTTAAGTTCCCGGGCAATCCGTCTTTGGGTCCAGCCCTCATTTGTGAGCCGATGAATCTCGAAAATGGTCCGTTTATCCGGCATAATCCGCCTCCTGTGTAAAATGATTTATAAGCCGGGTGAGGGTTTGTTGATGTTCCTGCTGATCAGGTTTTGGGGGTAAATCGAGGACTTGGAAAAGAGTGCCATCAAAGGCAATGAGGTTTTTTTTAAGAAGGTTGTCTCTCGCCTCGATATAGTCGTCGACAGTGAAGTGAAGTAAAGAACAGATCGTGTCATAGGCGTAATAAGAAAGCCCATGACGATCTGAAGCCAGAACCAGGAAGAGATACAACAGCAGTTCCTTTTGACCGAGCGCTGCCAAAAATCCATCGGTGAGAAAACGATGGGGAATGAAGCTGAATCCCCCGTCAATACGCCGAACCCGTTTGGAATTGATAATTTTCTTTCTAACCATAGCCGCCTCCTTTCTTGTTATGGATTTACGGCCTGGTTATCATGATTGGGTATCACCTCCTAACGAATCCATCTTTGCAATCAGGGTGAACATATGGGAATCTCTACCATATTCACTTTTAACGCATCCATCTTTGCAATCACAGGGATGAGCCAGAATTGCCCAAATGCATGAAACCTATCAGATTTTGACGCATCCATCTTTGCAATCAAAGGCAGCGCCATCCCTCTGCTGATATCCTTTGACCTGGCCTTTCGGTTTCGAATGGCTTGGAGGACTCTATTGCGTTGTACTTTTTCGGGATGTTTACTGCGGTATTTTTTCCAATAGTCTGGATTCTCCCTGGCCCATTGCTTCTGACTGATCTTTTGGCTGGCATTATAGACCGGGTCGGTCTTCATCTTATGTCTTTGCCACTCAGCCTTCTTGGCCCTTTGACATTCGGGTTTCTTGCAGGCGGTCTGATTTTTGTGCTTCGGACTCGCCTCAAACAGATCTCCGCAATAAACACAAAGAATCTTTTCCATGGTCACTCCTCACCTGAGAAAATGACCTAATGAAATTGCAGATCCAAAAGGAGAATAACATCCCTGATGGCCACCCAAAGTACCCCACCTGTGGCCACTTCAAAATACCCCACCCGGCGAGACTGATTTTTCAGTAGAGATTGCTGAGAACGGCGACAGGACGTAAGAACTCCCATTTGTTAAATCCACGAATGGGGGTAAGGAAGGATGAACGTTTTGAAGCCGAATTTGAAGACGACAGTTGAAACCTTACTGGAAAAGGGGGTCAGCCAACGAGATATCCATCGGAAGACCGGGATCAATCGGAAAACCATCCGGAGGTATGGCCGGCTGTATGGACAGCAGCGGTCCGAAGACACGGACCATTCAAAACACCCCACTTTGGAAGGGGTGGCCACCGGCTCTTGGGTTGAATCCGGGCAAAATGCCCCACCCCGGCCACCGGCTTTAGAGGAAGACCTACCGAAGCACGCCCGTTCCGCCTGTGAGCCGCATCGGGTGTGGATTGAGGAACAACTGAGGCTGGGACGAAACGCCATGTCCATCTACCAGGATCTGGTGGAGCAGTTCGGATTCACGCATCGGTACAATAGCGTGAAGCGGTTTGTGCGGGGGCTTAAGAGAAAAGACCCCCATCAGTATGACCGTCTGGAATTTCTTCCTGGAGAAGAGAGCCAGGTGGACTATGGGACAGGCGCGCCAACGCTTCATGACAGCGGGAAACATCGCCGTCCCCGGCTGTTTGTCATGGTGTTGAAATACTCCGGCCGGGCTTTCCGGAAAGTGGTATGGAAATCGAGCAAGGAAACGTGGTGTCGGCTGCATGAAGAAGCATTTCGATATTTTGGGGGATGTCCCCAATATGTCATGCTCGATAACCTTAAAGAAGGTGTGATCAAGCCGGATATTTATGATCCGGATCTCAATGTATTGTATGCGGCGATGCTGTCGCACTATGGGGTTGTGGCGGACCCAGCGAGGGTAAAAGATCCGAATCGAAAGGGGACCGTGGAAAATGGAGTCAAGTACACTCAGGATACTGGATTGAAGGGGAGGAGATTCGATCATATCGATGCTCAGAATGATTGGCTGAGGCACTGGGAGGAGCGCTGGGCCGCGCTGCGGATTCATGGTCGTGCCAAACGTCAGGTAGAGGAGATGTTTCAGGAAGAAAAGCCCTATCTGGAGCCATTGCCCCTAACGCCGTTTGTGTATTTTGGTCAGGAAACCAGAACGGTGTATGACGACGGTACCATACAGGTGGGCAATTGTTACTATGCAGCCCGTCCGGCTCCACTGTACAGCAAGGTGGTGGTAAGGGTATATGACGAGGAGATCGAGATCCTGGATCCAGGCCGGATGGAGGTGATCCGCCGCCATCCCAAGAGCAAACGGCCGGGTTCTTTGATCATGGCGCCACGGG
>JAWLET010000229.1:0-4718 GCA_041685955.1 Desulfobacteraceae bacterium
GAAAGGAGGACAAGCATGGCTGGAAGCACATACAAAATCATTGAGTTGGTAGGGACAAGCGAAGAATCATGGGAGGACGCAGCCAGGACCGCCCTGGAGACCGCCGGGGCGAGCCTCAAGGATCTCAGGGTAGCCGAGGTAACCAAACTGGACGCAACGCTTGAAAACGGAAAAGTCACCTCTTTCAGGACCCGGTTGAATGTGTCGTTCAAATACAGCAAGGCCTAAGGCGGCCCAACCGCCGTCAACCCGACACCTTACAGCTGAAACCTGACACCTGAAACAGGGTCCCCTGATGGATCCCGGAAGGCGGGCGTTACGCGGCAAGGGAACAGGGGACCCTCTTATGTAGACTGAATCGACATATCCTGTTTTTTTAATATCAACACCTGCCGCGGGCGCCGCTTTTTGGGCAGGATATACGGTATGGACATGAGATGACCCAGCCGGTGTCGGTCCAGGACCGCCCGGGTCTCCCTGAGGATGGGATCCCGCCCGCTTCCCTGAAAACAGACCATCAATCCATCGGTGCTCAGGTATGGCCCGCACCACTTCACCAGCCGGGGGAGATGGCTGAGGGCCCTGGACGTGATCACGTCATATCCCTGGCGGATCCCTGTAAGATCCTGGATACGCCCTTCAATGACCTCGATCTCCTTCAATCCCGTGAGCCGGATAACCTGCCGCAAGAAACTCACCTTTTTTTTCTTGGGTTCCACAAGGCGGGTAATCAGCGAAGGTCTGAGGATCTTCAACGGTATGGCAGGGAACCCGGAACCGGAACCTACGTCCAGAAAACAACCGGTTTCAGGCAGGTATGGGACAGGCAACAGCGAATCCAACAAAAGGTCGTTGATGATGCCCGCTTTTGAGCTTATCCCGGTGAGATTCATCTTTTTATTCCAGCGGACCAATTCATCTACAAAAACGCAGATCCGCTCCATCTGGTCCCCGGCCAGGTCAATGTGAAACCGCCTGAGCCATAACCTCCATTCCCGGACCTGCCGTTTACCGGATCCAGCCAATACGTCTCCTTTTTGTTGTTCGTTGCGGGTTTTCAAGCAGGACCGGGGAAAAATGATTGATCTTTAGGTCCCAATCGTTTAGATTGACATCGATTCTCGGGTCATCATCTCAATCCTTAGGGCTCGCTCAAAAATAAATTCGCAGAATTGACGATCAGATTTGGGTCGGATTTGGTCGTCGCGATTGAGTGAAGCCACAGGAATAGTGAACTATATGGATATCCGGTCAATTACCAAAGCGAATTTTTTTCAAACCGTGACTGCACCTCCCCGGCCTTGGGCGTCGGACTATCTAAGCATGTATTCCAGTCAATGGCAAGGCATTACCAGGGATCCGGACCTGATGATGATCCCTGTCGACGACCACCTGGTTCACAGGGGGGACGGCGGCTTCGACGTCATGCGGTGCATCAGCGGAAAGATATACCAGCTCAAGGAGCACCTGGAGCGACTCGAGCGCACGGCCAAAGGTATCTCGCTCCAACTGCCTGCTGAATATGCCCGGATCACAGACCTGATAGAGGCCACCGTGGTCACCGGCGGCGAAAAAGATTGCCTGATCCGGGTCACGGTGTCCAGGGGACCCGGAAGCTTCAGCGCCAATCCCTATGACTGTCCCTCAAGCCAGCTGTATATCAATGCGATCCGTTTCAAGCCCCTGTCTCCTGCGCTGTACCGCGATGGGGTTACCCTCATTACCAGTAAACTGCCCATAAAGACGGCCTTTTTTGCCAATATAAAATCCTGCAACTATCTGCCCAACGCCCTGATGAAAAAGGAGGCCATCGATGCGGGGGCGAGCTACTCCGTGGCCTTGGATGAAAAAGGGTTTCTTGCTGAAGGTTCCACAGAGAATATCGGCGTTGTGGGGAAAGACGGCATTCTGAGGTTCCCCCGGCATAACAGGACCCTGTCGGGCATTACCGCCAACCGGGTGTTTCAACTGGCAAAGGTCTTGGTCAGCAAGGAAACCCTAAAGGCGGTCGGATTTTCCGACATTTCACCCCGAGCGGCCTATGATGCCGACGAAATTTTTTTGACCGGGACTTCCTTGAACATCCTCCCTGTGGTCCAGTATGATGGCCGGCGTATCGGTAGAGGTATCCCGGGACCGGTCTATGCACAATTAACAGACCTTCTGATGAAGGACATGACCCAGAACCGGGAGATCCTCACCCACATGGACTGGGGTGACGAATGAAAAACGTAAATGAGGAGGTTGCTTTATGGAGCGTGTAGCGAGAGTGTCTGAGATCATCGGCGCCTCACCGGTCAGCTTTGAAGATGCCATTCGAGTGGGATTTGAACGGGCCGGGCGGACCCTGAGGGGGATTACCGGGATGCGGGTGATGGAACAGCGGGTCTCCGTTGAAAACGACCGGATCAGTGAGTACCGGGTGAGGATGGAAGTCATTTTCGTACTGGAGACCTGACAGAATTCGGGGTGTCAGGTTTCTCCCGCTCAAAGAGCGGGGATCTTCGACAGGTGTCGGGCGGCAGGCGGTCTGAGCCCAAGGGGATTTTTCCGTCCGGATGTTAGACCCATCCCTGGCTTCTTGACCCGGGAACCATAAACTGATATCCTGATAAAAGACAGGTAAGGATTGAACCCCGAACCTCTGAACCTTTGAACCCTTCAACCTCTGAACCCTTGAACCTTTGAACCCCCAAGAGGAAAGCAGCATGAAAGAAGAAAACGGGTCGGCAAAGTCCCAGGATGCCTCTCATGATTTTCTGACCGATGCCAGCAGCCAGTTCGGCAGAAGAGACCAGGAACAGGATTTCTTAGACAGTATTACCCGGGAACCGCCTGAAGAGGACATTAAGGTCAATGTGGGGGAACGGGTGAAAAAGGTCCGGGAGGCCCGTAATTTCAGCCTGGAGGACATCTCCCAGCGGACCGGGCTCGATACTTCCATGTTGAAGCAGATTGAGGAAAGCCGGGTGGCGCCCCCCCTGGGGACGGTCATCAAACTGGCAAAGGCCCTTGATCTCAAAATGGGGTACTTCATATCCGGTGAGGAATCCCGGCCCTATACCATCGTACGCAGGGATGACCGCAAGGTGATCTCAAGATACGACTCCAAAAAGGCACAATATTACGGATACGGATACGAATCCCTTGCGCCTCACAAAAAAGACCGGCATATGGAACCGTTCTTAGTGACCCTGGACCCAGCCGAAACCGAGGAGGAGCGATCCACCCATGACGGGCAGGAATTTATTTATGTGCTGGAAGGCGCCATGGAGGTGAGGCTCGGCAGGGAGGTACACATCCTCGAACCCGGGGATTCCATTTATTATGACTCCACCATGCCCCACCTGGTCAAATGTCACGGGGAGACGCCCACCAAAATCTTGGCCGTGCTGTATGCTGAAAAATAGTATGGGGTATCACCACCCTTCCCCGGCGAGTCGGCGCTTACTGCATCTGACGGAGGCATAAAACAAAAACATGATCGCATTTGATTTACAGTGCCCTCAAGGACACCGGTTTGAGGGCTGGTTTGACAGTCATGAATCATTTGAAGAACAAAAGGCGGGCGAACTGGTACGTTGCCCGTACTGTGATGCCACAGACATCAGACGGGTCCTCTCTCCCGTGGCCGTAAGACGGTCCCAGACCCCTGGTCCCTCCCATCAATCCAAAGCAGGGACCATCGACTATCAGCGCCTGGCCAAAGCGGTGGTGGAGCATATCAAAAAGAATTCAGAAGATGTGGGGGCTGAATTTGCTTCAGAGGCCCTGAAGATTCATTACGGGGTTACTGAAAAAAGAAGTATCCGGGGCTCGGCCACTGAAGATGAAGAAAAGACGCTGAAGGAGGAAGGGGTTGAATTTTTAAAAGTCCCCTTTCCGGTCTCCGACGATAAAAAAAGCAATTGACGAGGTATTGCCATGAGCAAAATACAACGGGCCATTATCAGCGTGACGGACAAAACAGGGATTTCAGAATTCGCCGCATCCATTGCTGATCTGGGCGTGGACATCCTTTCCACCGGCGGCACGGCCAGGGTGATCCGCGAGGCCGGTATTTCGGTGACGGATATTTCAGCCTACACCGGTTTTCCTGAAATGATGGACGGACGGGTCAAGACCCTTCATCCCATGGTACACGGCGGGCTTCTGGGCCTCAGGGACAATCCGGACCACGTGAAGATGATGGAAACGCACGGCATCAAACCCATCGACCTGGTGGTGGTCAATCTATATCAGTTCGAACAGGCAGTGGCCAAAGAAGGGGTCACCCTGGAAGAGGCCATAGAGAATATTGATATCGGGGGGCCTTCCATGCTCCGATCCTCTGCCAAGAATTTCAGGTACGTGACGGTCATTGTGGATCCCGCCGACTATTCGCCGGTACTGGAGGAGATGAGACAATCCAATGGGGAAACCACCCTCAAGACCCGATTCAGGCTGGCCAAAAAGGTCTTTCGCCTGACCCATGAATATGACGGGGCCATCACCCGGTACCTGGAAAAGGCCCAATTATGAGGCCTTCTCCCTCCCTTTGCTGACCCTTATGGCCGCTTCTTTCTGTTTTTCAGGGCACGGCATGTTTTTATGGACATGGCGTGCCTTTTTCCTGCAATATATGGCCTGAAACGTTTTGCAGCTTCCTGCCCCATCCAGGCCCTCTGCTTGGGGCCACACCGCATGGATGCAGGTCAAATCACAAAACTCCATTCTCG
>JAWLET010000230.1:0-4716 GCA_041685955.1 Desulfobacteraceae bacterium
CCCGTACTCGGCATACCCGTATACCTCCAGCCCGGACGGATCAAAGGCCTCAAATCCAGGCGCCAGAATCACCGAGCCCACATCCAGGACCACAGTCTCTTCCGGTTCATCAAAATTGATGGCCCCGGTGGGGCAAAACTTCTCACAGGCCCTGCATTTCCCCTTTTGAAAATAGATGCAATTGTCCTTATCAATGGCATATTTCAGGGGAACGGCCTGGGCGTAATCCACATATATGGCCTTGCGTTTGATCAGAGACTCATTGAAAGGGTCATCCACCTTTTTGGGACATTTTTCCGCGCAGGTGCCGCAGGCGATACACTTGTCCATATCCACAAAACGGGGGTGTTTGAGGAGTTCCAGCTTGAAATTCCCCACCTCCCCTGTCATGTGGGTAACTTCAGAGAGGGTGATAAGCTCAATGTTGAGATGCCGGCCGACCTCGACCAGTTTAGGGGAGAGAATTCATAAGGAGCAATCGTTGGTGGGGAAGGTCTTGTCCAACTGGGCCATAACTCCGCCGATGGAAGCGGATCTTTCAACCAGGTAAACATAATACCCTGCGTCTGCCAGGTCCAGCGCGGACTGCATACCCGCGATTCCGCCCCCGACCACACAAACGCAACCTAAAACAGAGTTGTCAGCGGTCATTATTTGCCTCGACTAGAATCTTGATAATTGTCTATATATTACTGCCAAATCGGCCACCTTATAAGAAGAGAGGGCTAATTTTGTCAAGTAAAATTCCTGTCAACTTCGATTTCAAGATCAAACGGCGTCTTGCGTGAGGCGCTTTCCACCTCAATATCATGTCACGGCAGGAAAGATCTCAACCCCTCCCTGAAAATCCCCTTATCCTCCGGACGGCCGGTTATACTGCCTGAAACTTCCGTTTGGGTTGGATGGTTTTTTCTCCAAAAAGACTGAATTTCAACCATTCAAATCCGAACTTCATTAATGTGACATCATCAACAGCCATGGCTTTGTGTAGTGTTGAAGTGACCTCAAATCTGTCCAAAAACGGGCTTTCAAAGATGAATTTTCTAAACCTGTCCAGATTATAGGAGGCCATGAAAAACATCTGCTGTTTCTGTTGAACGTGGGCCTCGGGTCCCAGGCTCTTGGAAGTGGAGATGATCTGAAGCCAGGCGTCGTTCATGGCGGTATATTCACTGACCCCTTCATGCCTCAGCCATTCATCCACCGTCCACCTCGTTTTTTCCTTGAATCCCTGACAGTGGGGTTCAACCACCACAAAAAACTTCTCCCGGGTCTCTTTCTGTCCCTGTACCACCGCAGCGGCCCTCCCCACCGGATACAGACGGCAGGCCCCTGGACGATCTTCGTATATGGCGCATCCATCGGGGGTGACAAAAGGGCACCTGCCTTCCGGGTCCGGTCCCATCTTTAACTTTACCATGGGAAAGCGGCAGCCGTCTTTAGTGAATGTATCGGTATAACGATTAAGGAACTGATCAGACGAAAGGCCCAACCGATGCTTCATCCTCAGAATATCATAAGGGGTCAGGATCAGAAGAAGCCTGGCACAGCATTCAGTAAAACAGGGAACGCCCGGGTGGCAGCCAAAATAAAACACCCCGTCCTCAAGGGGCCGGAACTGTTCCTCCATCAAGGCTGCTCCTCTTTTTTGGGGAGCGCACTTTCTTTGATTGAGAATACTTTTTGGCCAAAAATACCAAATTTAATCCATTCAAAGGCAAATTTCAAAAGCTCCACATCGCTCCTTTTCACCTTTTCTATGGTTGTATCATCCACCTCGAATCGTTTTAGAAAGGTGCTCTTCAACACGAAATCTCTGAATTTATCCAGATTATACAGTGCCATGAAGGTCATCTGATAGATCTTGGGATTATCGATATCCAATTCCTGGGCCTGGGCCTTGAGCGGGGTCGTAATCTCTGAAAAAAGATAGTTCATTTCATCGTAGATCGGGACCCCCTGTTCCACCAGCCAGTTGGATATCCGCGTATATTCCTCCTCGTCAAGCCCCTTACAGCGGGAGGAATCCGTGATAATGCTGAAAGTGCCATCGTCATTCATGTTCAGGGGATACATGCGGCACGGCCACGGCCGGTCATTGTAAACACGACATCCCGATTCACTCACGAACGGACATCGCTTGTCATCTTCATTCATCTTTATAATGACCATGGGAATAAGCAGATTCTCTTTGGGGATAACAAGTGCGTACTGGTCCAAAAATTCTTCCGAGGTGATGCCCAATGCATTTTTCAATCGGATCACATCATAAGGCGTCAGCACGATGGTAATATCCTGACAGCACTCGGTAAAACAGGGCACATCCGGCGAACATCTGAACTGAAAGCCGTGGTCCGCATCCATTCTCTCACGGTCTTTTATTACCGCTGATTGTTTTGATTTACTCATTGTTCAGGCATATCCTTTCAGCATTTTCAGCATTGATGATCATAAAACCGCTTGACTAATCTTCGCGGTTCCGCTTTTATCGGGTGCCCTATACCAATTTTCAAGGATCAGGGTCAATGAAATTGTTTAACCCAGGAAGGGAGTTGCAAATGATCGAAAAAACGTTATCCATCATTAAGCCGGACGGAGTTTCTAAAAACCTGGCGGGGTCTGTTATCACCCGTTTGGAAGCGGCGGGATTGAAAATTTTGGCCATGAAAATGATCAGGATGACCAAGGAACAGGCCAAGGGATTTTATAAGGTACATAAGGGCAAACCTTTTTATGAGAGTGTGACCGACTTCATGTCCTCCGGTTGTTGTGTAGTGATGGTGCTACAGGGAGAGGACGGCATTCAGCGGTACAGGACCCTGATGGGCGCCACCGACCCTAAAAAGGCCGAACCAGGGACCATCCGGCACGATTTTGCCTCTAATATCGAAAGAAATGTGGTACATGGCTCTGACTCAGTGGCCAATGCGGAGTACGAAATCAACTATTTTTTCAACGCGTTGGAAATTGTAAACGAATAAAAAATCGCTGCCGGCTGATACGGTAATGGGCCCACCCTATTTTGTCCTGTCATAGAACGGCTGACTGCGCTCGCCTGACCCCCCCTTCGATCCAAGGGGGATTTTCAAGCAATATCAGCAGTCCCTGTTTAGGCGCTGAATTAATGATGGGCTCCATTCTGAGCGGAATTCCTGCCGGATTATGCACCTATGGGAAACAAATCCGACAGGTGGCGACTACCAGCGTCCAGGGGATGCAAATCCTGTCAAGGCGGGAACCCTTGGCACCGGGAGCCTTATTCTGACTTACACAGAAATCAGGAAATCGTCTTCAAAACACGGCATGGAAGGAATCAGCCCTCTGTTCCTTTTTCCTGTTCCAATTTCTCCTTTTCTGTTTTCAATTCCTGTATTTCCTCTTTGAGCGTCTCCACCTCGCTCTTTAAAGAGGAATCAGGCTCCTCAAAAGTGTCCTGGGTGCTCCGTTTGTCCTTGATTTCTTCAAAACCGAGATAGGCGGCCAAGGCGCCTCCCAAAATCAACATTGCCGGTACTGCGGCGAGAAGGGCTTTAACAAAATAGCCCCACCAAACAATAATGCCAATGATTCCCAGCACAAGCGCAACAATTCCTCCACCTAAAGCTGCCATACGTTATTACCTCCTTGCAAGATTAGAATTTCAATAACTCTAAGCAGTTACTCGTCTTAAAGCTATTGTGAGACGCTGTAATAGATACGATATCTACCATAGAATTTTAAGGTGTTCAAGGATTTAATGCCTGATTTTGAAAAAAACATTAAAAAAAAATTATGTTGACACCGAGAGTTTCGCCTCTTATGTTTGTAAATTAACCTGAGCGCCTTAGGGCAGGCCAATAGATGCAGATTAACCGTTGACAGGCCCACGGATATACGGCCATGACATGAATCATGACATTATATTGTTGAAATTTTCCCTATAAGTTTGAATTTGGGTGAAATACAGAGCTATTCAGAGTAAAATATAAATTAACAGACTTTAAAAGCTTTTTATGCTCTATTTTTAGATTTGAAATTGCATAATAAAAAATATATACTGATTATTTATGCCTTTAAAGCTGTAAGGCCAGCGTAGCTCAGATGGCAGAGCAACTGATTTGTAATCAGTAGGTCGTCGGTTCGACTCCGTCCGCTGGCTCCACGGCAGCGTGAATCAAGGCCCATGAAATGGAGAGGTTCCCGAGTGGTCAAAGGGAGCAGACTGTAAATCTGCCGGCTCAGCCTTCGGAGGTTCAAATCCTCCCCTCTCCACCATACGATGAACAACCTTAGGGCACAGGCGGGAATAGCTCAGTTGGCTAGAGCGTCAGCCTTCCAAGCTGAGGGTCGCGGGTTCGAGTCCCGTTTCCCGCTCCAAAAAAAATGATTCGTCGGAAACTCTGCCTTAAGTAGGATTCCGATTGTTTTCCATATTTATTACAAGTACTTTTAGGTATTGGAAAACACCGAAGCATGCCCACGTAGCTCAGTAGGTAGAGCACATCCTTGGTAAGGATGAGGTTCACCGGTTCGATCCCGGTCGTGGGCTCCATACGTGCAGACAGTTGGTGGTATTTGACTTGGGATCATTCATGTCATGCCGATTGTCTACTCCTTAGAGATCACGGTGTTGCATAGGGAGGAGAAGAGATGGCCAAGAAGAAGTTTGAGAGGAAGAAGCCGCATGTAAACGTGGGCACCATAGGCCACATTGATCATGGCAAGACCACATTGACG